>JBHLSA010000076.1:0-7746 GCA_048882025.1 Candidatus Thorarchaeota archaeon
CATCTTCGGGTTTTCCAACATGTCCAATGAATATAACATAGATATTTCCTCCATCAGGGTAAAAATGAGAAAAGTGAGACATAGTGCTTACTCCCAACGATTCGATAGCCTCACGCATAGCCCAATACATCTTTTCAAGGTTAGTATAAGTAGATGCTACATCGATGACATCATAAAGCATCCCAGGTCCCAAATTTAGGCTAGAGGGATAAAAAAGATCATACCGATTTTTCCACCAATGTTTTGAAGGACCCGGTCCCAAATCTTCTGCTTTAGCCTCTCGGCAAATCTGCATTACTTCGCGTTTTTCCAACCGCACTAAATTCTTTGTTGCACTATAGATGAAATTGAGGACACAAGCACCTGCAGGAGGTGATTTAAAATGCCCTAACACGAATCGTGTTTCATTTTCATCATATAGACGAATGAGTGCAGGTCTTAGGTCACGACGAAAAACTCTTTTGACGGCTTCAATACCGGAACGTAGATTTGGGAAAAGAAAAGAAGCAAATTTCGTAACCTCTGGAATGAGTGCGATTCGAAGTGTTATTTTTGTGATAATGCCAAATACTCCTTCCGAGCCGATAAAGAGCTGTTTTAAATCCGGACCCATTGAAGATCGTGGCACAGCTTTCGTTTGAAGAATTTCACCATCCGGGAGAATCACTTCCAATCCAGTTATCATATCCTCAATTTTCCCATATTTGGTAGAAAGAACGCCTGCAGAACGCGTAGCCGCAAAACCTCCCATGGCTGAACTAAAAATCGACGAAGGAAAGTGCCCTGTTGTGTAACCACGTATTTGAAGATACTCTTCGAGTTCATGACCAAGAACACCAGGTTCGACTGTAACTGTTAATGATTCTTCATCTAGCTCAAGTATACGATTCATTTTCTTAAGATCAACTATTATGCCCCCGGTAATCGCTAAAGCCCCACCCGCCACACCACCAGCCCCTGAAACTGGAATAAGTGGTATTTGTTCTTGATTTGCTAAAGTGAGAAGCTTCTGAATATGTTCAACGGTCTGTGGCCACACAATTAAATCGGGTTTTGAGTCCAATACCAACCGCCCAAGACGGATGAGCCGCAGAGGCCAAGCATCACGAGAGTAACAGATTTTATCGACTTCAGCCGAAGATACATTCTCCTTTCCAAGCCACCCTTCCAGTTGGCGTTTCACTCTATTTACATTAAATGCAGTTGAAACCCCTGACAAATTAAACACCAGTTAAAGACAAATAGGAGTCCTTTCCTATCTTCATTCTGATTAATTATAACGAATATGCTACTTTTATGCGGGTAGCATCATAAAAGCTGACTTCACCAACTATAACCTATTACTAGCCAAGACGGAGAATTCTTCAAACCTGTAGCATAGTAGTAAATTTAATTCTATTTTCGATATGATGAAAAATAAACGATTAGTACTCGTTCTCTATTGGCTTTTACAATAATTCTTGTCAGAATAAATCAATGTCATATTTGATTTCAAATCCCATTAAATGGGTTCAGCAACGAAGATTGCCCGGTTAGCTCCAGGTGTCCATGGCTTTCGTCCAAAAGATGAATATATTGTTTCTACTTGGAATTGCATTTCAGCTAGTTGAAATTTAACATCTTCAACTGAGAGCTGTGCAAGCTGTGACCAATCGAAAAACGTGTTAGAAACACTGCCTTCTTCCCCATGTACATCAAATCGTACTACTGTATCAATAATACCCTCCGGTTCTTTCAAACGTGTTGAGATTGAACGAGTAACAGCACCTCCTTCGGGAAGAGAGACTGTTTCAAGACGACGCCATGTGCCTGTAGTATCTGATTTCCCAGTCCAGATATCAAAGACAAAGGAGCCATCCGGATGCAAATGCGCTTTCACACTCCGCAAACACCCCAGCTGCTGTTTTCGTGTTGTAAGGTATTGAAAACTTCCTGACGGAATGTAAACAAACTTGAATTTCTGATCCAATGAGAAATCACTCATATCACCTGAAATGAAGAGAAGGCGCTTAGCGATTTTTGCTGGCGCCTTTTGAAGCTTTTTTCGAGCTTCATGTAACATTTCTCGCGAATTTTCTAACCCAACAACAGTGATACCATCCTCGGCTAAAACGAACGCAAAAATCCCAGTACCAACACCTAACTCCAGAGCAGGTGAACCAGCTTCTTTAGCAAGCAGCCTGTAAAAGGACTTTTCCTCTTCTTTACCGAGGGCAAATAAATCATAGAATTGCGCACTTGCACGATACACCATTTGAACCCAGCACACCCCATAATTGTTAGCTATAGTGGTTTTTGAGGGTTTTTATCAAGAGAATCATAGTTTCTTGCCCGTCTGCCAGCCATTACCGGAAGTATACAGCAATGTTTCAAACCGCGTTCTCAATTGCTCAAAAACAATCCGGGAAGAGTTTCCCAACTGGCATTTCCGTCCTTAACAAGCTGCTTGGTGGCGGATTTGAGTCAGGGCTCAGCTATCTCCTGTATGGTAGCCCACACTGTACACAATTGCTACAGCAATCAATTGCCAGCGCACTACAACACGTAGCATCACCAGAGGACGTGGCGGTGATTGATGCTAACAATGGAATCCGCCCTGATACCATTCTCACCTTTCTTCGCCCTATGCCAACTCCACTAACACCAACATCCTACCTCGCAAGACTTCATATCGCTCGAGCTTTCACCACAGAACAATTACTTTCTCTGCTCAATGACACATCACAGACAATTCAGGAGCAGAATGCACCTATTCTATTCGTTAACGGTATCATGCATCTTGTGCAGGAAGAAGAAGAGGGAGATAGCAGTTCTAACACGCAAGCAGGTTTACCACCTGACCCGCGTATATATCGTCGTGGCCAATTAGCCACATATCTAAAACAGCTTGCCTTTACACAGCAAATTGCAGTGGTCGTTAGCGCTGATGCCCCAAAGCGGCGCTCGCAGCCCCCGCTTCATATTGGGCAGCTTGCGCGACATCGCTTCCACGTTCTCATTCACCATTCACGTCACAATAATCTTGACACTTTTACGCTCGAGAAGCACCCGAATCGCCCCACACTCCAACTACACAGTACTATCCCTCGGTTTCGTTGGCGACTTGGCTCACGTCAAATGCTCCTTTCTGATAACAGAGAAATCAACTAGTAAGAGTGAGAAAATGTCAAATACATGCATTTTTACCTGTACTCATCAAGAAAGGCTCCTTATTAAAGGAGTTTTAAATTGATGAAGCTTGGTTCCATAAAATATTATATCCTGCTTTTACTAGCGATGATATTCTGGGGAGGTAGTTGGGTCTCTGGAAAAATTACTGTGGCTATTGCGCCTCCTCTCACTATCGGGTTTTTTCGCTTTTTAATCGCCAGCCTGCTCTTTCTCCCCATTTTATTTGCTTCGAAACGCCACTCCATCCACACCTATACCCAGCGGGATATTGGGATTTTCTTTATTATTGGACTAGTGGGTATCTTTGGATACGGAGTGTTATTTCTCACTGGCATGAATTTTACTACTGCAGCTCAAGGTTCGATTATCGCTGGAGTAAATCCTAGCACCGTAAGTCTTCTCGCATTCCTATTACTAGGTGAACGGTTGGTGCCAAAATGGCGATATAGTGGATTTCTTTTTAGTTTCATTGGCATCATCTTCGTCGTGGGATTCACAGCATTTTTTGAATTTCAGATTGAATACTTGATTGGTAATATTATCCTCCTATGTGCTATGTTCACTTGGGGCCTATATTCAGTTCTCGGCAAAGTGGCATTGAAAGAAAGATCCGCTCTTGAAGTTACAGCCATAGGCATCTTTTTTGGAACTTTGCTATTCTTCATTGGCGCTTTGACTGAACAATTTTGGACTCTTCCCTTTATGGTCGATCCAATCTTCTGGCTTAACATTATCTACATGGGTCTCTTTGTTACTTTCTGTGGGTTCCTCTTCTATTTCTATAGCATTGCCCACCTCGGCGCTAGCAAATCAGCTGTATTCATCAGCTTTGTCCCTGTTTTTGGTACTCTCTTTTCATACATTCTTCTCGGCGAAATCATTTACCCAACATTTCTCATCGGACTGGTCCTGGTTGTCATTGGAATTGTAATCATCAATTATCCAAAAAACGATACAGGCACAAACTCAGAAAGTGTCAAATAGATTCCTTAGACACACCTGGAAAAGGGCATTCACGGTGAATTGGACAGATATGACATGAAGGATTGCGGGCAAAACAGATTAAAGCCCCAAAATCTAGAAGAGCCTGATTAAACACATAAGCTTGCCCTTTTGGGATAACAAGTTCAGCGAGGCACCAAAGTTGTTTCGAAGCAGGCGCCCGCATGAGATTCCCCTCAATTCTGAAAAAACGACTCAACAGTCGTCGAACGTTCGTGTCCAATATAGGCGCATCCTTATGAAAAGCAAAACTGAGCACAGCGCCAGCGGTATATTGTCCAATTCCATGTAACGCGATCAGTTCCTCAAAAGTATCAGGGAGTTGTCCACCATATTCATGTACAACCTGTTGTGCAATAGTGTGAAGCCGACCTGGACGAAAATTATACCCAAGAGGTCGCCAAAGTTGTTTTACAGCTTCTAATTGTGCCGAAGCCAGAGCCTCAAATGATGGATAAGCTGCAAGAAATTCATGATATTTGGGAACAACCCGCTCGACTTGAGTTTGATGAAGCATGATTTCAGATACTAGAATACGGTAAGGATCACGAGTATGACGCCAAGGTAAATCGCGACCATTTTTGGAATACCAATTTAAAAGAGCTTTTTGAAAGTCTCGAATGCTAGGTGAAGTCACAAGAGAAAGACCTTTGCATTTATCTTTTTGACTACTCTTGATTGTCACAAGGTTTTGACATATAATTAATAATAAAAAATCATTGGAATGAGTAGAGGTAGTGTTTTAGAAAAGGATCCTACCTGAAGCTTTATCAAGACCAATATAACAAGGCTGCATATGGTTGTGACTGAAGGAGGCATAACAACTGAAAGCCCACCTATGGTGCCCCAACACAACATTTGGGGTATTCTATTGGGTTTCTCTTTGTTTCATATAGCCCAATCGATTTTTTGGCAGTTTGGCTCCTACTACCTTTTTGCAGGGATTGGTGAGTCGGCGTTTCTGTTAATCGGTCTTATCGGCGGACTCCCCGTACTTGTTGGGCTTGTTGGAGTGTACCTTTGGGGTATGTTTTCTGACCGTTGGCGTCGCCGACTGCCCTTCAGTTTATTAGGGTTTTTTGCCCAATCAGTGTGTTTCTTTCTTTACATGTTTATTCAAGATAGCATCTCGTTTTTAATCGCCACATGTCTGGCATCTTTTTTCTCGATTGCTGCTGTGCCCATGGCAAACGCGTATCTGACCGAAGCGCGAACACTCAAAGGGCGCACTGTTGGTCTCTTATTATCCACACGTAGCTTAGGATGGGCGTTTGGGGCCTTTTCGGGGGGACTTCTCTTTGGCCTAATTGGAATGTCAGGGCTCTTTCTATTCGGAGCTCTTGCCTACTTAATAGGTGGTATTATTATCCTGCTATTTGTACGAGAACTTCCCCCAGCACACAATCTTGAAATTCATGAACAAAATCAACCAAAGATCTTTTTGAAGCTTACCCGGAAGCTCATGTTCAGGATTCTCCTTATCATTTCTGTTGCGGTAGCAATTGGGAGCATTGGTGTGAATGGATTTTCATTCTTCTTCGGAGTGTATTTGATTTCAGAAATTAGTGGTACGCCCTTCATGGTTGGTCTTGCGAACGGATTTGCATCTTTAGCCGGATTAGGTGTAACGCTCTTAGCAGGAACCACTAGCGATCGTTTTGGGAGAAAACCTGTGATTCTGCTAGGATTTCTAGGTTATGCTCTCTTTATGCTAGTTTACATGTTCATTTTAAACCCCTTAACTGCGACAATCCTTTGGATTATTCCATTATATCCTTTGGTTTATACGGCAAGTTATGCTGCAGCAGCAGATCTTAGTGATGTGGAACGGCGTGGTCGAGCGATGTCAACCATTGCTACAGCAAATTCACTAGGTTTAGGAATTGGTCCAATTATTGGAGGATTCTTAGTTCAAAACCTTTTCATTACATTGCGAGGAAATATGGTCTTTGCCCTAACAATGAATCTCATTGCCTTTGTGTTAGTACTTGTTCTTGTACCTGAGACAAGGCATGACCAAGAATCTAATTAAGCGCCACCAGTGTCAGCTGGCACATACTCAACTTTCGTTTTTCTTCGCCCTGCACCAATGAAGCTGCCTATTACTATCATGACTACAGCAGCAAAGCCCAGTCCTAGTCCAAGGAAATAGGAAAGAATTACTTCAATTGGCTGACTGAAAATCCCACTGCCCCATGCAATAATGAGTTGATTGACAACATAGTAGAATGCTGTAAATGAACCAATAGAAACCAAGATTTTACCGATGATAGCAAAAAATCCTGAGCCAGTAGCATACCAAATAATTGCGCCAATCAAAATTAGAATGCCTCCGATACTCGTTAGAAAGATAAGAATAGAGACTAGGGTGTCCCCTGTTGGAGGACCTAAAATTGTGTTTAGAAAATTCGCAATGAGCAACGCCGTTGCAGGATCTAAGGCAAGCGATGTTCCGGAAAATAGTAACAAACCACCGCCAATAAGTAATAGAATGAAACCAATCAAAGCCATAACAAATCAACTTTCATCAATGATTGTAGGTACTCTCGCAAAGACTACGCCCTTATAGTTTACGTCTGAAGCCATTGTCAAAGGAAAACTATGAATTTTCTGAAATATAGACCATGAGTAATTATTTAACAATGAAACTGAAACATATTGTAAAACTGAATGCCAAGGTGAGTACCTAACTTGGACCTTGGAAAATCAATTAGACAATTACCAAATGCGGCATTAAAGGCATTGAAAGATTATTTTGCAGGACTCCGCTTTTTCTTCAACCGGGAAAATTGGTCTCATAGTCTCGTGTTCATTGTGACGCTTACCGTCTTTTTAGCCCTTGCATTATTACAACGGACAATTCGATTTCTATTTTTTGACCCAATTAATGTAGTTATTCCTTTTATCCGGAATGCAGTTTTAATTGCGTATCTAGGTGGATGTGGTGCTTTTGTTGGTTTCCTACTTTTGGGAGTGATTGCATTTTTTACAGCAGGTCAAAAACTAATGTTTAACTCACGGTTCCGTCACTTCATATCCCCTCTAGTTATAATTGGATTCGCATTTCTTTTCATCTTCATACTTCCCCGAATACTCCAATTATTTCCAAATATAGAGAATCTTTTATTTAACCAAAATGGGTTGTTTGATCTTGTTTTTCGTGGATGTTGGATAGTCTTCGTGTTTTTACAAACCATTCTCTTGGGATACACCGTTGTCAAATCAATTAAATGGATTTCAGGATATCTGAATATTCCTGAAAAGATCAAACCAACTTGGAAGTACTGGATTGCACTTGTTGGATTTATTTTCCTTATTCCTTTCGCCATTATGTTTTGGTTTCCCATTATGCTACAGCTAATGGTACCTCCACGGATACCTCCAGAATTTCCCCCCATTTGGTTTCCACCATACGTGAGATGGCTATTGGAGCAAAGTCCCTTAGATTATGTATTCTATTTACTCATTGCCACACCCTTTATAGCCATCATCGCAGCCATTGTCCTTTGGAGATGGCTTCCTCAGGTTTCCATCGCTTTCGCTAGCTTTGGACTCTTTTATCCGGTTTTGGTT
>JBHLSA010000077.1:0-7701 GCA_048882025.1 Candidatus Thorarchaeota archaeon
TGATTTCTAAAGCATCACAAGCTAGAAAGGTAAGGGCACCCATAATCAGTATTGTTGTTATTTGTGTAAGAACCGTAGTCATGGCAAAACTGAGAAGACAGAAGATAATGAGTAATTTTGGTGTTTCTCCGTTACTGAATTTTATTGCCTTCATTGCTATGAATTGAAAAACCCCTGAATCTCTAGCGATTTCTGTAATGACCAGCATTGAGAGAATGATGATGAGCGTGGGTAAATCCACCCATTTATTGAAGAAGTAAGCAAAGACGTTTGCATCGAAAATTGCGGGTAATAATGCGTACACGGATCCAGGGTCCGCGATGACATTCAATTCACGCCAAGCTGGCCACACTACTGCTAAATAGAAAATTGCTAGAATTCCACCAATTAGCGCGGCAACAGTATGATCTATAACATCCAACATGATAAGGAGAATTATCGCCACGAACAAAATGATAGCAAAAATTTCTGGATTCATATGGTTAAACTGTCACCTCAAAGAGTATTTGAAAAATCTATAATTGCTTTTGAAAGAGCTTCGGGTTGTTCAAAAAAAATACCGTGATTCGTCTTTTCAATAATTTTAGTTGTTACATTTCGAAGATTTTCTTCATAGAATTGTGCCCAGCGTGGTGGAAAGGTTTTATCATGGCTACCAAAAATTGCTAATGTAGGAGCTGTGATTTTCTTAATGTGATCTTGAACATTGAATTTTGCTGCAGCTCCTTGAGCACAGCCATGACTGTTAGCTAGCCGTTGGCCTTCTTTTAGATTGAAGAGGAGTATTTCAACCAGTCCTGGTGTGTTTCGAATCTTGTCTGGATCATAAAACTCATTGTCTAGAACGATTTCAATCGCATCTTGAGG
Organism: Candidatus Thorarchaeota archaeon; assembly: GCA_048882025.1. Classification (GTDB taxonomy): domain Archaea; phylum Asgardarchaeota; class Hermodarchaeia; order Hermodarchaeales; family Hermodarchaeaceae; genus Hermodarchaeum. Next base: position 868 of record JBHLSA010000077.1, read on the forward strand.
CTTGAGTCCAAATGCAAGTTTACCTAATTCAATTTGGGCCATAGCTGCTTCAACATCAACTAAAGGTGCCGTAGCGATGAGGATTAGAGCCTTCACACGATTGGAGGCGTTGAGTGCCATAGTTTGAGCAATGAATCCGCCAAGGCTGTGTCCGGCAACAATACATTCATCGATATCAAGATAATCCAGCAAAGAAACCAAATCGTTTGAAAACAAGTCAATCGTACAAGGTTCTTTTAGTTCAGTGGATTGTCCATGACCACGAAGTTCTGGGATGATCGTCAGGAAACGCGTGGTTAAGTAAGGCCGCACATAATTCCAGTTACGGATTGTTCCCCTAACACCGTGAATCAGAAGCAAGGGAGCGCCTTCGCCTTCCATTTCATAATAGAGTTTGTCATCATTAAGCTGAAAAACGGGCACAAAGTTCACCTCGCTTAATCCGTTGTTAACGCTTTTTAATGTACATTACAACTTCAAAAGTTAATAAGCTGCAGGTAACACCTCTCCAAAAACGCTTTATTATTCACGATTAGCCTTCTTTTGTGCTTTTTAAATAATAATTATCAATTTTTTGAACGATTCGATTCGTGAAACATTAACTTTATTGGATTTGCCTAAAAAGTAAATCCTAATAACTCTTAATTTCTATGATGTCTATAGAGGGAACCTCAAACGGTTTCAAATCTGTTTGAGTGTTCTATATTGAAGTATGGAGTTCAATAACAGATGCAAGCAATCTTCGTCTGGCCAATTGTTATCATCTTCTTTGTGATTATTCTCCTTGCCGCTTGCATTATTTGTGTAGCCATCCAAAATAGTCGCGATGCACGACCCCGTACATACACACGAACAAGTACCCGAGATCCATGGTTGCCTGTGCAAGAAACGCAAACTCGAGAACCCCAGTGGGAGCCTTCAAACTACCAAATAGACGTTAAAGTATGTTCGTGTGGAAAATGGAATTCCAATCAACAAACCTCATGTTGGAGTTGCTTCCAACCGTTAGCGAATATAGAACCTCAAACATTTACTTTCGAGACAGCTGAGCGATGTTCTGTATGTGGATTTTGGGTGTACCCTAATGAGCAGGTGGTTCTCTGTCCTTCCTGTCATGCGCAAGGTCATAGGGCACACATGTTTGAATATTTAAAATCAAAAGGATATTGTCCTATCTGTAATCAGAAGCTCAATTCACACCAGCTATTAAATACAGTGCCAATTCTCAAAAGTAAAGCACAAGCAAATTCATAAGGTGCGATTTAGAAATCTAATTTTTTAGTCTTACAAGTAGAGAATCCTTGGAAGCCGTGTGAGGATTCGAACACCTTTTTTAGTAACTAGAAGGTTATCTTCAATTCGGATTCCTCCGATCTGGGGATAATAAAGAGCAGGTTCAATAGCAAGTACCGATCCCGGATTTATCAAAGTTGGTTGGAGTGATAATCTCGGATTTTCATGTATATCAAGTCCAATACCATGGCCTAATGAGTGAAGCATGCCTTCAGTTATTCCAGGGACACGATTTACTGTGTGGTGACCGTCCCGTTCAAAAGAATTTACCATCTCGTTTACAAGGTCCTGTGTAGTTCCTCCTGCTTTGAGTGCATCAATTACTGCAAATAGTGTCGCTTTTACCGATTCAACCAATTTAGAGAGTTTCTTTGACACAGTTCCTCTTACAATGGTTCGAGTAACATCAGCATGGTACCGTTCTTCTAATCGTCGTGGGAAAATGTCAATAATAATTGGTTCATTTGCTCGCAATTTATCCTTTCGAAATCCAAGATAGTGAAAATCAGAGCCTTTCTTACCTCCTGCGACAATAGATTCTTCGCTACTCTCTGAATAATTGTCAGATAATGTACTATCAATAGCTTGTTTAATACGTCCAACAGTTAGTGGTTTTTTTTCAAAAAGCAGTATCTTATTTGGTCCAATCTCGCAATTTTGAAAAATTTCGACTACCTTTAGGAAGGTCGATTCGACTGCTCGGCTTGCCCTATTGATGGCTTGGATCTCATTACGATCTTTAGTCTCCCTTGCTTCTAGGAAGAGATCTTGCACCGGTTGAATCTTTACTCCGATTTTTTGGAGGTCATGGATACTTTGAGCATCTGTATTGCGGGGAACTCCAATGATACCTTTGTTGGGAAGGAGATTCTTTGCGATTTCTTTCAAAATACGCAATTCCATTTCGGCTCTAGAGACTCCGTCGCGAATGGCCTGATTGATAACTTCACTAATACTATGAAACTCTGTGATTCGCGAATACTTCTTCGCTCTCTTACATACCATATCAGAGGCTGCAAGTATACCGGGCTGGTCACGGAGTTTGACGAAAAATAAATCATCAACAGAAAGAAATCCTGTCATATAGAAAAGGTCATTTTTCAGGAGACTCTTGCCCTCAAGAAATAAAGCATCAATGGCATATTTTGCCATTAAACCATCTATATCTGCAAGCATTACCTTTACACCACAATTATCCTAGAATGGCTTTCAATGAAAGTAAAGTAAGAAATTGATGTGTGCTGTAACCTACCTTAAATGTTCTGAAGGCTATACAATGAGCTTAAACGCAAAAAACTAGATGCATTTAGGGTAATTTAGAATTGCACAAGAGCTAAGTACTCTAAATCCAGCTTTTGGTGACCATAATTTTGGTCACAAAATTACAGATAGGATAAGTGAACTGACCACATTAGATATGTGCAGTGATACAGATGGTTGACGAGAATCCAAATAACAAATCAGAGACGGGTATATCACAGACACCTGTAGAATCAATTCCAGAAAGAATTGATCCCATTCCAGAGGTTCCCGCCTCAGATGCTCCACCTGAATCTGAACAAGGATTTCTAGCCTCACTTCGATCCGTATTGTCTTACGGAAGCTATTCAGTATATCTGATTACTTCGTGGATTCTGGGCGTATTTGGTATAATTATGCAAAGCTATTTGATGCTGTTTCTTCGTGACTATTTGAACCTCTACATTCCTGATATCACACAAGTGTATATCACCATTGGTGTTATAGTGCTTGGATTCATGAGTATTGAACTTATTGCACGGTTTTTTGGAGGTTATATTGGCGATAACTTCAATCGAAAATGGCTCTCTGTGCTTACAATGCTGGTTGCGGGACTTGCGATGCTCATTCTAGCCTTTAGCACAGATTTTCTGGGATTACTGGTAGGTTCATTTATTATTGCAGGTTCAGCGATATTTGGTAGCGGATCAACTTCCTACATATACGAACAGATTGAGCCTAAGCATAGTGGTCTTGCGATGGGCCTGTTTCAAACAAGTAGTGGCTTTGGATTAATTGGCTTAGGATTAGTAACATGGCTGCTTGCGCTAGGAACGCCATTTGTAATTACAATTCAAGTTATGTTTTTCATCGGATCAATGTGCTATATGGGGGCCACAGTAATCCGTGCTCTTTTCCTAAAAGAACCGCGACCCATAAAACGTGAAAACCGTAACAAAAACCGAACAAAAGACTTTCTATTTCAGAATTCTAATGCTCTTAAACTTCTCTATGTGATCTTGCCTGTGTTCGTATTAGTATTAATTCTTGATGCAATTAGCGATGGATTCTACCGTTTTGTGAGTATGTTTTACCTTAACGAAGCACTGGCTTTCTCAATTGGCGAAATCAGCCTTATGCTAATTGTTGTTCTGGCTTTCTCAATACCCCTCTCAATCACAGTCGGGGGTTTCTTTGACCGCCGTGGAAGTCGGCGTGCAATTTTACTCGTTTACAGTGTAATGCCATTTACACTCCTCCTCCTCATCCTTGCACCAGCTTTTCCCTATTGGCTCCCAATTGGAATCATAGCCCCACTCATTTCTAGCCTTCCAATCCTCGAACCACTTCTAAGTACTGCTTTCATTGCCATTGCAATGAAAAATATCAATGATATTCTCTGGTGGACGCTTATCTTAACCTATTTGAGAAAAGCAATTCCAAGATCTGAAACAGCAAAGATGCTCAGTATTTTCTTCATTGTCACAAGTCTTGCGTTTTTAATTACTCCAATACCCTCCGGATTTGTCTATACTTACTTTGGAGCGATTCCTGTCTTATTTATTGCATTAATTCTAAATTTTGGTATTCTGGCAATTTTGGTTTTTGGAAATATCGAGCCCAAATCGATTCCTGAAGAATACCGGAACCTATAACTCGAAAGCTTTCTGTATGGAAAAGAGCTAATCGATCGTTTTTGGTTCATGAACAAAGGGCAATAAGAATGCAGCTATAAAGGTCAGAGCTAAAGCTAGCCCAAAGGTAAAACTTGGGCCAACCAAAACCCAGAGATATCCAGCAATAATACTGGCCGGGAGCACGGCAATACCGATGAACATCTGATAAAGACCTAAAAGGCTTGCCCTAACTTCAACAGGAGAAAGTTCTGCGACAAGGGATCGTTGCATGGGTACGGTTGCACCGATGCTAACACCATAAAAAATGAGGGCAAAAATAACAGTCCAAAAGTTTGGCGTGATTAGGAAAATAGCACACATTGCTCCAAAGAAAATGAAGCCAATGAGGATAGTCAGTCTTCGACCAATTCGATCTCCAAGACCACCTAATGGAGCTGATGATAAAGCAGCAGCCAAGGTGAAAATGAGATAAGCGAAAGGAACACCTAGGATTGGATTGATCGCAGGAAAAACTAGATATGCACCAGCATAAAGTGTCACAAGAGAATAGCTGAAGGAGGCTAGGGCAAATATAACGCTCAACGCCATAAAGATAGCTAAGCTTCGATTAATGCCAGAGATGCGAAATACAGGTTTTTTAGTCTCTTTTCGATAATCTGAAATGCGGATGATTATTAGAACTGCTCCAATGAGAGTAGGTAAAGCAGCCATGGCAAAAAGAAATCGGAGGCTAGTAAGGAGGTCGAAACTATAAACAAGAGCCAACCAGGGAACGAGAAATGTTACAAACCCAATTGTAATAAGAACCCCGAATGTGGCACCAGCGTGATCTAGCGCCCGAAGTATCCCAAAATTCCTTCCACGTGTTTTATTAGCGGATACATCAGCAATTAGAGCATCCCGAGGTGCACCTCGAACTTTCCCTGCACGATCCATAACTTTTGCAGGTATTAGCCAATGCCACGTTGGAGTTAGACTGTAGATAACACGTGAAGTTGCCCCTAGAATATATCCTGACCAGATGAATGGTTTTCGTTTTTGCACTTTATCAGAGATAAAACCTGAGAATCCTTTCGAGGCATTTACCACGAAATCACCAAGTCCATCGACGATTCCTAGTAGTAGTGGTGCAAGACCAGGAGGAGCTAACAGGCTGACAAATACGGGCCAGATGGAAAACACAATATCACTACCCATGTCATTGAGAAATGAAGTGGTTCCAAATGTTTGGATTACACAGCGTTCGGTGGGAGGTTCACAACTACGTGTGTCTTTTATGGAAAGTTCCTCGGTCATTAACAGCATCCCAGGATTATAGAGCTGTAACAGAAGTATCTTTTATTCTTTTATTTCGTTAAATAAAAAGAGAAGCAGCATAAATCCTGCTAAAATCTGGATGCCTGGCTAGATCAATAAACTTGGTGGTTATTGCCAACCGAGTAGCTATTTTTCGTTGAGCTGTGGAAAGCAGTGTCAGTTGTGCACCTGCTAAGGCTGCATTACCCACGAAAACAACTTTCTCAAGTGGCACCTGCGGAATTAATCCGATTCGACGAGCATTAGCGGTATTAAGATAATTTCCGAAGGCACCAGCGATAAAGATTTTGTCCAAGGCGTCAGGTATTAATTCGTGCATCTTCAGAAGGATGATATAGCCGGTTTGGATGGCAGCCTTTGCTAAGAGCAGTTGAGAGATATCATGCTCAGAAAGTGTGATGTAAGGTCTAGTTTTGTCTGACCTCTTACCATGAAGAAGAATGGATCTGTGCATTCCTTCTGTAATAAGATGAGGTTCTGCACCTTTTGTAAATCGTCCTTTTTTCGAGAGAAGGTTCGCCTCAACTAACTGCGCAATAACATCTACAACGCCGGATCCACAGATTCCAACAGGTTCTAGGTCATCAATCGTAGTTAATTGAAATGTCATGGATTCAGGATTTAACGTAACACGTTCTATAGCACCACTCACAGCTTTCATACCATGTTTAATTTGTGCTCCTTCAAAAGCGGGACCTGCTGCACAAGATGTTGCAGAAATACCTTCACGGCTTCCCAATATTACTTCGCTATTAGTTCCAATGTCGATAAGAAGGCTAGGATTCTTATGACGATAAAGTCGAGTAGCCAGAATATTTGCTACCGCATCGGCACCCACAAAACCGGCAATGTTTGGGAGGACGTAGATGACCGATTGTGGTAATAGTTTGAGTCCTAATACCTCACTTGGAGTTTCAATAGGACCACGGTAGGGTGGGACGAAGGGCCCGTAGGCTAAATGGGTTGTATCCAATCCGAGAAAAAGGCTTGTCATTACAGTATTTCCGACAACGGTAACTTCATAGATTTGGTTAATGGGAATTCCGGTGGAAGTGAGGGTTTGTAATATTGAATTCAATCCATTGATTACAGCAGCTTGTATTTCTTTTCGTGTTTGAGGACTCACTGCCGCATAGTGAAGCCGAAGCATAATATCTTCGCCAAATCGCAGCTGAGGATTTTCCACCCCTGCTGTGTTAATTTGGTTTCCTGTCACAAGAGAAAATAAACTTCCAACCAGTTTGGAAGTTCCGATATCAAAGGCGATACCATAGATATTTTCACGAGCATCACCCGCTTTGAGATCTAAGATTTGCCTGCGATTACGAATTATTGCTGTAACCTGTCC
>JBHLSA010000078.1:0-7669 GCA_048882025.1 Candidatus Thorarchaeota archaeon
GAAAAATACGGGTACATAATAGCAGTTTTCCAAAAAGTTATTTTCACAATCACTGCTCTCGTTGCTCAAGACGCCCCCAACGGAACCATTGAAACCTATGGTGATGGGACCGCTACTCCTGTAAATGGAGGATTAATTGTGTCCGTTGGTATTGGCGGCAGTCAAACCTTTAATTTTAGTCCATTTGCAGATAACCATGTTTCAGCGATTCAGGTTGATGGCACTTTTATCAAATATAACTTAACATACACATTCACTAATGTTCAGGCTGATCATACATTAACAGTCTATTTCTCAACAGATGGACAAGCATATGTACCGATCGGATCCAACGTGCCAGTTTATCTGGGTGACAACGTAGGTCTAAACTTCACTTCCATTAACGAAGGAGGCACCGCAACTCAAGCTAATGTACTATCACTACTACTACCGCAACTGCAAGGGACCTCACTGATACTATGGGACGTTAGCGTTGGAGCTACATTTACTGGATTAGTAGAAGTTACACTGCCATACGAGGGGGCCACCATTGCAAATGTGTGGACAAGTGACTCTTTGGACGCTTTGTACAGCGATGTCAACGCAGATGGTGTTGTTAATGGAGATGATGTTTCCGATGTTGCTGTTGGAATAAAAACTACGGTCTCAAGCGGAGCCGAATATAACCCACAGTTCGACATAAACAGAGACGGCGAATTAACTGAAGCTGATGTTCATCTAGTAAATGAATATAAAGGAACAACCCTTCAAAGCCTAACCTTCTGGATAGAAGGCGACTCCTTGTTCATAGAGACGGATCACTTTTCAATATTCAGAGGTCGCTAAAGTCTCTTAACAACCTTCCTTTTTTTCGATATTTAGAAAATTAGAAAATCTTTTCCTTTAGCAATGACTAAACATCTAGCATAATCATTTCCTTAACTTGGGAGAAATTAGGTCTTTTCAGATTAACCAATTTCTTGAGAGATATAAATATTTGAAGATTGACGTCAATAAGAGGCGCAGCAAACTCGAATTTGCTGAGCAATTTTTCCATGGCGTTTTTTAACGACTTTTTTCACTAAGTCATTTTCCATTTTAAGCTACATCTTTACTTTTCCAAAAACCTTTCTTATCCAACTTTTTACCTAAATAGACCAAACTCAACATTACTGGAACTTCCCAGAACAATCCCATTGTTGTTCCCAGAGCAGCCTGTGAACCCAGGCCATATAACCCAACAGCAGTAGCAATAGCTATCTCAAAATGGCTCGAAGACCCTATAATTACAGTGATAATCCCTTCTCTATATTTCAATCCTGAATATTTTGTAACTAGCAAGTTGATGCCAACGATTATGAAAAAGCCTAGAAGGAGTGGAATTGAAACCAGAACCATCATTTCTGGATTTTGTATTAAAACTTGCCCATTTAAAGAAAATAAAACAACTAGAGTGGCTAAAAGAGCAATCACTGCGATGTTGCCCACTGCTGGTCTGTAAACTTCTTGGAACCATTTAGCTCCCTTTCGAGCTTTGAGAATTTTTTTCGAGATAATTCCAAAAACCAAAGGTATTCCAATGAAAACGAGAACGGAAATTAAAAGAGCGAGACGATCTATTGCTATGTTTTGAACTCCTGTTAAGAGGCTTACTAGGGGGGCATAGAGGAATATTATGGTGATTGTGTTTAAACTTGTATTAACTACGTTTTGTTCTTGATTTCCTTTAGCGAGGGCTCCCCAGACGCATACCATTGCGGTGCAGGGGCTTGACCCCAAAAGTATTAGTGCAACAATAAGCTGGTCGTAGCCTGCAAGAAAATAGTATGCAAGAAAAGCAGTTATCAAAGGTGCCCAAATCCAGTTTGATATTAACGTTAAAATTATCGGCTTAGGATCTTTGGCAATTTTTTTCAGTTCACTAAACTGAAGATTTAGAAGTGCTGGGTACATCATTAGAAAGAGGCAAACACCAATTGGAAGTGATATTCCAGCGTATTGGAGATTATTTATCGCATTACTTAATTCCGGAAAGAATTGTGATAATGCTAGTCCAATTATCATACATGCTAGAACCCATAATGCAAGATATTTTTCGAAGAAACCAAGATGGATTTCCGAGGATTCATTCAAAAAGTATTTTCCACCGCCATTTTTTCATGCTAATTGTTCGATTATTTCGTGCTTGATTGTTTCCAGTAATTCAGGTGTTAGCTTGTTGATTAATTCGAGGATTCTTATGTCTGTGAGTGAGTAGTAGTTCCACGTGCTTTCTTTTCTTCTTTTAATTAATCCCGCGTTCTTGAGAATTTTTAGATGTCTTGAGACTAACGGCTGTACAAGATTCAGATGTGGAGTTATTTCACACACGCATTTTTCGCCGTTCTGTAGGAATTTCATTATTTCAAGTCTTATCGGGTCCGAAAGTGCGTTGAATATTTTGGCTCTGAAACGTGTTTGCAAATCCACTTCATGGGGCATAAATCAAAGGTGATTAATATAAATATTTAAATTTTGTTATGAATAAACCCAAAAAAATAAAACGAAAAATTTGAATAATTCTGAGTTTATTTAAATTAAAATTCTAAATCTAGTAGTTTCTCAGAAAATTAGTGTCCAGCCAAAGACTCGAATATGTAACTATAGAAGTCTAAATGCATGCGCTCGTTCGATAGCTTTCAGTTATGATTGAAGATATTCGGAAAAAATGCGGCGCTGAGTAGTCCTCATAATTTCGGAAAGAGTGGACACTGATATTCCAAGTTTTCGTGAAAGTTCAACGCTTCCAATCTTTCGAGGAAAATCAAAAAAACCAGAGGCAAGAGCGATTCGTACAAGCTCTTCCTGCCTCTCAGTCAAGATTCCCTTTCCAACAAAAGGAGTTACTCTTTCTATCCTGACGTCGCAACCATACTTCTCAAGATCGTCAACTATCTTTCCGACAGTCGGATTATCATCTGTTATCAGTAGCCATTTCATACGCCCTTTGTGGATGCTCACAGGAAACACCATGAAAGCCTTAGCCTTCATTAAAACTTCACATGCTTTGCATTTTACTACATCCACGATGAATGTTATAGAATCTGGCTGATGAGTCTTGATTTTGACGGCGCCGACTGAAGGATGATCTCTAATTTCATCAATTGCTCTAAGCAATATCTTGTCAGCGCCCTTCATAGTTACGCTTCCCCATCCAGCTTTGCTGGAGTATCCTCCAATTTGACAAGACACAACAACGTCATACTTTTCTGTTACGGGTGTAACCCAGAGCTCTGGGATTCGGATGTTCAATAGTGCTTCTATCAAATTGTGACTTCCTAGCTACATAGATCCCGTAACCTAGATATTCATCTGCTTCTTTGAAAAGATTTGTGATCTGTTTCATTTTTTCTTTTACAAATTTATCGCTGATCCATTTTATAGTGATCTTCAGAGAAGAGCCGAGCCCCTCGTTTCTCAATATTCCTCTAAAATCGAACTTGTGATCCAATAAATCCGAATAAACAACCCTGAAACCATGCTGTCTCAGCAATCGCATCCACTCTTCATGGACTTCGGTGTTGATCGCTGCGGAACATAGTGTTTCTCTGACACGAGTAACTATCCTTTCCGTAGGAGGTTTTTTCCAAGCAAGTTCTACCACTCCGAGAAAACCTCCAAACCGAATCATATGATACACTGAATGCAAAACCTTGTTTTTGTTCGTGAATATCAGAGCCGCTTGAAAAATTGCCCCGTCAAAGGTCTGATCTTGAAAAGGGAGGCTATTTGCGTTAGCAAGTCTGAAGGCTACTCGGTCACCTACACCATTTGAGACCGCTTCAGCTCGAGCTCTCATTAGAGTCTCTATGTCAATGTCTACTCCAACAATTTTGCAGCCATAATGCCTTGCCAAGTAAATGTCACTACGTCCACTTCCGCAACCAACATCGAGAATAGTGCTTTCTGATGAGATTTTGCTTTTTTCAGCAAGTAATTTAGTGGCGTATAAACCTCCTGGATGCAGTACCTTCATTTTCAAAGTTTTTGCCATGAATTGGAAAGTATCACACGTCTCGGGTTTGCAAACTGTTGAACATTTTTGCTTTGTCAAATCAAATACCGCCTCTATATTGTATTGGTTTTGATTTGAAATAGGCGTTTTCCCGAAGATATTCGGGAATAGAAAATGTTAGATTAAAATTTAATTTTAATTCCTCATGGCTAAGTCTCCGCGCTTCCTACGTTACTTATGTGAGAGTTGGCGAAGTTTTGTTCTGTTAGTTTCTTCTGGATCAGGTCTTGGAAAGCCGCGTTTAGATTGCCGTTGTAGTGGGGATGAACTATTTTCTCTGCAAAATCGGCAAGCAAAGACGCTGGTAGGTTGTGAAATGTCAAGTCGACTAGGAGATCGTTGTCTGCAATTAGGGTTTGTGTTTCCTTTTTCATAAGCGATCACTTGGGAATTGCGGATATAGCGTAAAATATTAAAAAGAAGAGTGGTCAAGCGACCTTTAGATGCTGGGGAGAGTGCGGATAAAGTGTGAAAGCAATCACATCCCACTTCTACTACCAACCACACCACATTCCAAAATAATTCAGCTGTAGTTCACGAGTCGCCTTTGGATTCTTTTGATTTTCTCGCGGAAGCCTAGATAAACACGGATTTGTCCATCCTGTTTCTTAAAATGATACACAATTCTAGGAGACGGTTTTTGTTTTTTAGGGGTAACTCTCAATGTGGAATACTGCTTTATATATTGCTCCACAAAATACGTTTTCAGTTTCTCATTTCTAGATTACAAGGAAACCCAGGCAAAAATACGAATGTTTTCCGATCATGAAATTCTGGGTTGGTCAAGCCGAACTGCTATGCCACAAATAAAAAAGCATAACAGGGCTGTGGAAAGGAATAGGTTTTGCCCCGCGTGGGGCGATTCAGAGGTGAATATGAAAGTCTGATTGCATTAAAATCAACTTCAGTCGAAGTAAATGATTTGAACCCGTCGATCGGTTGAGGCGACTTCCGCAAACCCCCTTCTTCATTTTCAGTTTTTTCGAACGTGGATTCAGTCTTATTGTTTGCTATTTGATAAAATCTCAGCAATTATAAGAATGCTGCCTAACTGCATTTTAATTAAATTCTGAAGAGGAATTGGGGTGAATCTTCCGCGACAGTTTAGCTTCTTAGCAAGAGCCATAATTTTTCTGTTAATCTTTACTGCCATTTTTTCTAATTGGCTTTTTAATTGATTGCCTCGAATGGTCTCTACGACACGCCAGATCTGACCTAGCAATAGCAAATCGGCAACGTCAACCATCAAATCGTTTTCGAACGCCTCAAAGTTTGTGGCGTTGCGGTTTCCGGCAGCTTGAATTTTTGAGCCAGCAAATTCCAATTCCAATTTCGCGTTTGCCACATGCTTCAACACTGAACCCAAAAACAGGGGGTCAGAAAGACTGAATAAAGATTCTAGTTTAGTCAACACACTTATACAATATTGAATGGTAGCGGCTCTTTTTTTCCTTCTTTTTAAAAGCAGATCACGTAGCTTATGATTAGAGACTTTGTCATCTTTCTTTATCGATGATTTAAGTAGAGGAACTTCGCAATTGAAGCTGAAGCCTCCAATCGTATCCTGATACCATTCATCGCTGGTTGAGCCCCTCCTCATGGTTAAAAGATTTTCTGGTTCGTGTCTGGTGTAGTAGTCAATGTAATCTCTTAGACCATACATCTGGTAGAAACCCGGAGTCAGAACTTTTCCGAAAGGAACATCAGGGTTAGAAGTTGAAAGAGGCAAGCCCAAATTACCCGACAGCTCTCTCAATTTAGGATATGCATGAGGGAGGTCCCTGCTGAAGTAAAAGTAGGTGTTATAAAAGCCACAATGATGTAAATTGCACAAGAGATCAGGTTTTTCGTCTTTAATGATTCCTTTCACAGCGTTAGATTCAGGTCTCGAGTAGCCCCACTTGTAATTTTTGTATTCAAAAGGAAAGGTCCATTCATACTGGTTTTCAGTTGGTTCTCTGAAATAAGACTTTGCCGTGTCAAAAAGCGAGCCCCAACTGTCAAACCAACCTTCATTCATCCGCATTCCACGCTGCTCAAGTACAGGTATTATTAACCATCGCCAACTGAAGAAATCAACTTCCGGATGCTTTATCATCCAATCAATAAAATAAATTGTCACTAAGCTACCTAAAGGTTCGTCGCTGTGAGGCACACCTATTATAAGCCCAGTTTTCTCTCCGCTGCCCATACTGTACATTTTGAGCGGCTTGTTTTCAGCTGTCTTTCCGATTGTTCTTTCTTCAACAATTGAGTGTTGCCTGAAATTTCCAGCTAACTCCTCTATCTCTTTCACCCTAAGGAATCTGCGGTAATCTGGAACTTCTTCTAGGATCTTGATAAAATCATTGTGGTTCAAAGTTGGACCTCGACGCCTAAACCAGGTTTTTCCGAAGGAATCACATAACCATCCTCATATGTAGCGCCTCCATCAACAACGTCATTAGTGAAGTCCAGCGCTGAATCCAAATCCGCATATTCAACGTTCTTGAAAGCACAGGCAAAATGGACCCCAGCCGACATAGCAACCATTGATTCGTTCATGCACCCCGCCATTACAGGAACGGCAGCCAATTCTGCAAGTGCGTTGGCTTTGATAGCGTTGGTTATTCCACCGATTTTCATCAGTTTAATGTTAATCATATCCGCAATTTCTAGCTTTACCAGCTTGACGCTATCTCTTAAAGTCAAAGCAGTCTCATCAGCCATTATCGGAACCGAGCATTGTTTCGCAACATCCCTCAAAGAATACAGACAGTTTGCTTTTGTCGGTTGTTCCAAAATCTCTATGGCAACACCTTTTCTCTCAAGCGCTTTGACAATTCTGAGAGCCTCTTCAACCGAATAACCCTCGTTAGCATCAAGCCTCAACTTGATTGCTGTACCAACCGCCTCTCGAATAGCAAGAATATTCTCTATATCCTGTTCCACATCGATTCCACATTTAATCTTAATGAATTTAAATCCCTCAGCAACTATTTGCTTAGCTTTCTCCACCATCAAGTCTGTCGGGTTCAATCCAATCGTAACAGATGTCGCGATCTTCTCTCTATAGCCCCCTAGCAACCTGAATAAGGGCATATTCGCCAATTTGCCGAGGATGTCATACAGGGCTATATTTACACCTGCTTTCATAGAAGAATTGCCGGCAAGATCAGTATCCAAAGAAAAATTCACAAGATTAATTCTCGTGGGGTCGCAACCAACAACGAACCGCTTTACAACTTTGAAATTTCTGAGCACGGTCTCCTTTGTCTCCGAAGTCACCACATCAGGGGTCGAACAACCCCAACCTACGATACCCGTGTCAGTTTCCAGCCTAATGAATATGTTATCTGCAACTTCAGTTGTTTCATTAGCTATCACAAATGGCTCCTTCAATTGCAACTCGACTGGAATTGCCTCTGCATGAACTATCCTCATTATCATCAGAGCTCCCAATATTCACATGAACTTACCATTCAATCTAAGTTCCAACCAACTTAATCAACAATCTCGTTCCTATAAACCATTCTTCAGCAATTACCTTTCGGGAGCAACTGAAATTTCAAAAAACATCAGGTGTTTGGGAAATAAGAGAGCACCCTCATTCTGTACTGACTGACTCATCTTTCCAGAATTAAGACTAAAAAATTT
>JBHLSA010000079.1:0-7583 GCA_048882025.1 Candidatus Thorarchaeota archaeon
AGATGAATCACATCAACCCCCAATTCCGACAGTATCACACAATAGGCGGCATGCTGGGCGAGTGCCCGATTCACGTCGAGGGACTGATGAAGTGGATGTGAGGAGATGCAGTTGGGAAAAGACTTTCCAGGAGCCCGAACAATAGCGTGTTTGATGTTCATGCCAGCCACTTCCTGCTTACTTTCCCTGACAGGTTAAATATTTAAGGGGTTTCGTGAATTGCACCTTTAATCTGTTTGTTTAAAGTTACTGGGCTCTTGGCTACTGACAATTTTGTGCTGGTTGGTTCCCGGGTCATTGGTGCTTTTTAGACACCAGATTAGAACATTTACTAAGGTTATTGATGTGTCTGTAGATAGAATTACAAAACTGGCTAACCTCCAACCCTATCAACGAGGCGTTACAGTGGTTTTTCAAATTATAAAAACTGAAGCCGTTCGAAAAGTACAGAGTCGCAATGATGGCTCAAATCATCAGGTGGCTGACGTTCTGATTGGTGATGAAACGGGAACTATGTTCCTCACGCTGTGGGATAATGATATCCAGCGGGTGGAAAATGGAAAGATAATTCGTTTAATTGGTGGTCAAACTGGTCTGTTTCAAGGCCGCCTACAATTGAGCCTTGGTCGTGATGGGAAACTTGAACCCTCAACAATGAGTATTCCTGAAATCAACACTGATCATAATATTTCTGCTCAAAGACAATCTGCTTCCAAAGATTCGAAGCAGCGCAAACGACCCTCAGATAGTCGCAATCCGCCTAAACGACGAACACGTGGTTTCAAATGGTCTCGCATTGAGAAAAAATCCGAATAAGTTACTCCTCTATTTTTTCGAGAATAGGAAATAAAAAAAGAAGCGCAGGAGGTCGTGCTCAATGATAGCAGCGGAGCCTCCAACGATAGTCTTTGTCTCTCTAGTAACGGCTACGACCTCGGTCGCGTCCACCGCCACCTCGGCGTCCACCGCCTCCGCGACGATAGCTGCCTCCGCCACCGTAGCTACGCCCTCGGTCATATCCACCGTAGGATCGGCGGGGAGGACGTTCATGTTCGGCTGCAGAGAGATCGTTATCCATATCAACTTCGTCGATTGCTTCTTCGACGTCTTTGATTTCACCATAGCGTCCGATGTTTAATCGGAGATGTCCTTGAAAAAGGCTGGTATAGCCATTTTCCAATCGGTAACTTTTTTCTTCTTCGACGGAGTCAATCATGTCGTCCCAAAGGGAGAGAATAACTGTGCCAGTGGAATCACCAGCAACCGCATCTAGTACACGGTGGGTTTCACCGTCTTTGCGAGAGGTAACTTCGCGCTCTTCGCCTTTTTCAACGACTTTGAAAGAGATGTTCAAACTTTTCATAAATGGTCGCAAATCTGCGACTGTTGCCTCAACAGGCTCTCGATCATAGCTCATTTTCGGTACCACGTTACTTCTATAAAATCAGGCTTCCAAAAAGAGAACGTAACTGGGGATCAACCATTTTAGGAATCTAGCCCAAACACTATTCACTTATCGGCGCTGATACACTTGCGTCCTCATAACCACTATAAAAAGGCTTGGTTCCATTTATTATGCCAAATAAAATATCCAATAATAAATGAGCTACCTAAACGAGAATTCCTACCAAAATCTGTGATACCGACGAAGGCGTAGTTACTTATCCTTCAACTTACTTTTTTTGTTGGTGGTATTTGCCTCCGTGTTGGAGAATTTCATTTGCCTCTTGCAGTTCATCAAGGTGAAGTTGAATCATGATTTTCTCCCAGTACTGGAGAAGGAGCGGTTGGTATGGGAACTTATGATAGATAGGCTTGGATGCAACTAGTTGTTCAAGTGTTTTCGGGGTTTCGAGCAGATCAAAGATTCGCTGATTTCTTTTATCAAGCTGCTGAGAATACTTTGTCCATTCGGATTTGATTTTTGACTTAATGATACCACGATGGGAAGATACAACGATTTTAGTAGGCAGCTTTTTCAACTGATTAATTGATTGACGAAACCTCAAAAGGCTAGATTCTTGATGGCCATACCATGGAAACGAGGTTAAATCATAATCAAAGGAAAATAAGATGCGTTTGGATTGAAAATAGAAAACATAATGATCCAATGTGTGGCCTGGTGTATAAATTGGGGTTAACTCGACTTCTCCAATGCGAAAACTTGTGGCTTCATTATAACTGTGTGTTGGTCGACAATCTTGAAATCTCAATTGAGATTGAGCGAACTGGCGCCAAATGGGTGCAAGAACATCCCCAACAAATCGTGTTGAGAGTGCAACAAGGTCTCCGCTGGAGCTAAAAGCTTCTTGGGGGACAAAGATGCGCCGGTCTTGGAAAATCCAATTTCCCGCCGAGTGATCTATATGAGTGTGAGAGTTGATTACATAATCGATATCAAATTGTGTTTGTAGATCTTTTAGGAGATCAATCCCACAGCCTGTATCAATTAGTGCAGTTTCATCACCTGTAATTAGGAGTGAATGTGCGAAAGGAAAACGTCCATTGTTTTCGCCCTGAATCAGAAATATTTGGTCAGTGATTTCTACTAAACGGTCTTGAACCTTCGACATAGCATCTTTTTTTGTAGAACTGTATCAATTAAGTTGTTGGATAAGGCATCATAAAACCAGCTGGCTGATTAGGCTATACTTCACTTCATCCATGAATGATAAGTTAAACTTCTCTTTGTTTTGGTAAAAGTGAGTCATATAAATCGATTCGGTTTCCGTAATGGCTACTGTGTACTAACCCTTTCTTCCGAAACGCCTTTACCCTTTCATCGAGAGGGCACTCTAATGACTGCTATACGTCAAGCGTTTAATCATCACTCTGAAACCGTGCGAGATTATCTTATTGCATTAATCCAAGTGGATTCTGGAATTTATAACATAGACCAACTAAAAACCATCTTACAAGAGCCTGACACAACGGTTCGTATGGAAACAAATTGGTTACAATCTCTACTCACAACTTTGCACTTCATCCAACAGTACATCCAACTTGTACAGAAATGGGATAACCATACCCGGGGGCTAGCAAAAAACCTGGGAGCCAATCAACGGGACATTGACAAGTTTGAAAACCAAGAAATAAGTGCCGCTCAGATGCTCGAATCAAAGAAATTTGACCAAAAATATCTCCGTTGGGTTCTCGAAGATACAGCTCAAGAACTTGATAGGTTAATCGCTTCAAGTCACGAATTAATATCTAATGTTCCGCTCCTCCTGCAATTGACAGCGAAATTCCAAGGACCATTTTTAGAAGGCGTTAGTCAAATTGCTGCTAATTGGGAGAAACGTGCACGCCATGATTTTCTCATTCCTCTTTC
The DNA here is from genome assembly GCA_048882025.1 of Candidatus Thorarchaeota archaeon. Lineage (GTDB taxonomy): Archaea > Asgardarchaeota > Hermodarchaeia > Hermodarchaeales > Hermodarchaeaceae > Hermodarchaeum. The sequence goes on from JBHLSA010000079.1 coordinate 3,332, forward strand.
TACAATCCTTCAAGAAATCGATACTCGCGGGGATTCCTCCATGATAATTCAACAGTTTTGTCGGTATCTTGAAACGATTATTCAAGTGGTCACTGCGATGCCAATGTTGGTGATGGATTCTTCTGCAATAATCTCCTATTCTCGCGATGCACTTCAAGCGAGTGAAGGTATAATTAGACAATTACTTGAAGGCACGGAAAATCTTCGGCAATTCGTGCAGCTCCGGTCTCAAGTGTATTCAGTTTTAATCAATGAGCAAAAGGCATTATTACATGCAGTTATGCCTTTTGGTACTCCCGTTTCTCAAGTTTTAATCACCATGGGTTTAAATCCCTCACAAACGGTTGACGGTTTACTTCCGGATCCCCTTCCTACCGACACTTTACCTCTTGCCCTACATCAAGCAGATGAAGCCTTAGCGCTTTGGAACGCAACTATCGAAACCTCGATTCCTTACTTGAACAAAGCTTTGGTACTTAATCAGCTTCTCCAATCCCCCACCATTGCCCAATTCCTCAAGGCGGAGCAACGGCGACTTGAATTATATCATGAATGGCAACCTCGCATCACAGAAACGTTAAAAGAATTACGTAGTTCACTTTCAAGTTAGAGTCTACAATTTTTTCGATTTTCGATATTGTTGTAGTGTAGTTTGAATCTCTGTAAAATCACAACCCACGATCTTAATGTTATCTAGGTTTCCTTCGCCTAAGCCGCGATTGATTGCTTCTTGAATAATTGGCATCTTCTCCGGATCTCCTCCCATCAATGCAGCCCCCACTGCATCAACAGCCACCGCATCTCGTCCAACTACAATTAGATTCGCGGGTATTCGTGTTTTGACACCTGCACCTGGTCCCGGATACGCAAAGGTTCCATCTAAAACTGCTAAATCAATTCCACCAACAGCTTCAAATAAATCTAATATAACGGGTATCAAATTCTTGTGAAACTGAGCTTTCTTCTTCATAGGGGGCAATCCAAAAAGATTCTTCATCACGGATCCTTTTTCATACCATCGTAATGTATGTGAGCTCACCAAAACCCGTGATTCAAATAGCATATGAGATAAATTCATCTCGACTTCTCCAATTTTCACTGTCTTATTCTTCGTATCACTCGATAGATTGTAAGGCTGCACCCGCTCAGAGAAAAGTTCACTCCAAATTTTCAATCGTTCTAAGCCACTTCCGCGATAATTATCTGATTCAATAAACCAAATCTTCGGGGATTGAATAAAACTATCAACAATGGCTTTGGCTACAGGAACTGTAGTGTGCTGCTTTTGTTTCGGAGAAAACACCCCTACTTTGAGTAATACTTCTCGCTCAGGCATATCAAGATCCTGAATTCCGCCAAGTAACTCCAATGCTTGTTGAAACGAGGTAAAGGCATCTTTCTCTAATTTCATGAGTGCAACTTTTACCAAAGCAATTCACTTCCTAGTAAAAAACAACAAAAGCTCCAAGTTCCTAGATGAAATTAAGAATCTATTTACCTTTCTGCAATGGTAGCCATATGGAAGACTCGATAATGACGCGTAATTGTGGTTTCTACTGGCTTGAAACAGGAAAACTTGCAGGCTCCGCATACCCTGGGGAGTGCTTTGACTGGCTATTCCATCAACAGGGGATCCGCGCGCTTGTCTCCCTAGAACCACTAAGGCCAATCGATTCGGAAAAAGCCAAAAAGCTTGGATTTCAAATTGCCAAAGTCCCAATCGTCGATTATTCTGCAGGCTCACCACAACAACGCAAACAAGCCCTACAAGCGATAATTAATTTCATGCACAAAGGCCTCCCCGTTCTAGTGCATTGTAAAGGTGGTTTAGGACGAACTGGTATGATACTAGCATTGTATCTTGTTTCGCAAAAAGGACAAACACCAAAGACTGCGATCAGCCAAATTCGTTCTCTAAAGAAGGGTTCTATCGAACCAAACACAGGTCAAGCAGAAGCCATTCGCGCAAATAACCTTGAAGAATAATAACCACGGAAATTGCGTGAGATTAGAGGTTCACTTGTTTTATGGCTCGTCGTCTTAGGAATTGGCCTTTTCCGCGTTCTCCAACAAACTTCCCGTCTTCGGAAATGACTTTTCCTCGCGAAATAGTGATTTGTGGATAGCCAGTTAGTTTCCAGCCCTCAAAGGGATTCCAATCACAATTCGTTTGCAACTCTTTTGCTCGAATGGTCACCTTTTTGGTAGGATCAAATACTACCAAGTCTGCATCACATCCAATGTCAATAGTTCCCTTTTTTGGATACATTCCAAAGAGTCTAGCTGGATTAGTGCTCGTAAGTTTAATCAGATGGTTAATGGTGAAATGCTGTTTTCCTACACCTTCAGTATACATCAATGGAAACATTGTTTCAACGCCAGGTAGACCAAATGGAATCTTTCGGAAATCGCCACCCCACATTGCCTTCTGTTGCGTGTCAAAAGTACAAGTATCTGTAGCAATTACTTGGATGTCTCCATTGACCAATCCCTGCCAGAGTCGGATATTATCCTCTTTCTTCTTGATTTGTGGGCAAGTTGCATAAAGATGTCCGTTTTTTCCTTTGAAAACCGAGTCATCTAGTAACAAGTACTGTGGGCCTGTCTCCGCGTAGACGTCTACTCCTCGCAACTTTGCATCATGTACATATTGTGCACTTTCACCTGCTGACATATGAACAATGTACAGGCGTCCTCCAGTAACTTCTGCCCATTTTATGGCACGTTGAACCGCTTCAGATTCAACGAAATCAGGCCGAGACAGACAGTGACCATAAGCCCCCCACTTCTCCTTCTCTTTTGCGAATCTTTCGATAAGCATATCGAGGACAAATACACTTTCAGCATGAACACCAATCATGCCACCAAATTTCTTTGTCTCTTCCAGAGCTTGGAAAAGCATACCATCATCGGCCATCCATCCTTCATTCTTGTAAATCATGAACATTTTGAAGCTTGGAATACCGTAATCAATAACTTGTTTAATTTCTGATCGCGTTTCCTCATTCCAATCTGTAATTGCAGCATGCAACCCATAGTCAATGCATACTTTATCATCGGCTTCTTTTCGACGGGCTTCAACTGCCTCCATAATTGAGTGTTCTTTTTGTTGGATGGCAAAATCCAAGATGGTCGTAACCCCACCCATGGCTGCGGCTTTAGTTCCATTTTCAAAATCATCTGCAGATACAGTTCCGCTGAACGGTAATTGAAAATGCACATGCACGTCTATTGCTCCAGGAAAGACATACCTATCTGAAGCATCGATGATTTGAGTGCTAGAATCGGGCTTAAGTTCCTGAGCGAGCTTTGTAATTTTTCCGTTTTGAACACCAATGTCTGCTTGATAAGTGTCGATTGCCGTTACGATGGTTCCGTTTTTTACAAGTAAATCAAGCTTCATGTTTCGTTGCACCAGCAATTTTCATTCCCTTTGTTGCCTTTATCAGTTTGGGAAATGTCTAAATTGCGAAAGAACCCATACAAGTGTATTCTACCTGGTGAAAAAAATGCGGAAGGTTCGTATTGGATTGGTGCAAGCTCGTTGGGAAGGCGAAGTTACCACTGAAAAGGCTATCCGAACAAACATCGAAAAGATGATTCAAAAACATGAGGCATATGCAGAAACAGCAGCGAAAGAGGGTGTTCACATACTGTGTTTTCAAGAACTTTTCTTTGGACCCTATTTTTGTGCGGAACAAAAACCTCGTTGGTATAAATTTGCTGAACCGATTCCAGGGCCTTTAAGTGATCGTATGAGTCATTTAGCAAAAAAGAACAATATCATTCTCATTGCACCAATGTATGAAGCAGAAATGGATGGCGTCTATTATAATACAGCTATCATTCTAGATAATAATGGGCGACTGCTAGGAAAATATCGAAAAACACACATTCCTCACTTGGGACCAGGCTTTTGGGAGAAATTCTATTTTCGACCTGGAAATCTGGGCTATCCCGTTTTTGAGACTATGTATGGGAAGATTGGTATTTACATCTGCTATGATCGGCATTTTCCTGAAGGGGCACGGGCCCTAGGATTGAATGGTGCAGAGCTTGTCTTTAATCCCTCAGCAACAGTTTCAGGTTTATCAGACCACCTCTGGACACTCGAACAACCTGCTCACGCTGTTGCCAATGGCCCCAATAAAAAGCAGCAGGGCGATACCCGAAATTACATAGGGCGTGGCCTCGGCCACGTGGTGAGCCTGCTCAAAAACGTCCGTGAATTGAAGGGTGCCAAAGGTGGTCC
>JBHLSA010000080.1:0-7548 GCA_048882025.1 Candidatus Thorarchaeota archaeon
TCAATGTTGCCATCGGAATCGGTGCTGGGTGACCAGCTAATTGTGACATTCCCATCATCATCGATGGTCCCTGGGTTGTTAAGGATTGGAGTCGTAGGTGGTTGATTAGGGATGAGCACAGTAATAGATTCCTGGTTACTCCAAGGGCTCGTATCATTGTGGTCATCAATTGCGCGGACATGAAAGTAGTAAGAACCATCAGATAGGTCCATGATGGCTTGATTAGTGGCACTGGTGTTCCATTCGTTTAGTATGACGAGGAAGCTGCTAGAAATACTCATTTGGAGTTGATATGATACGGGTTGTCCCTCTGGATCCGTGCTGGTACTCCATGTAACTGTGAAACTGCCATCACTATCAATGGTGCCTGGGTTGGTAAGGGTGGGCATTGTTGGTGGTTGATTGGCTATGGTGAAGCTGTAAACAATTGTGGTGGTGTTATAGTTACCAATCGAGTTATCGAAGGCACGAATGTAATATTCGATGAAATCATCATTGGAAAAGCTGCCGATAGCTCGATAGTAAAGCACCCCAGTTCCGTTGTTCATGTCCAGTTGCTGCCAAGAGCCCGAGTTCAGCCGGTAATATAGTGAAACGTTTTTCACACCGCTGTCATCAATGGCGTTGGCGGTAATATTGATGATGTCACCTTGCCCTGGTGTTGTAGGGGTGTGTGTGACTTTTGAGATGGAGGGACCGACTGTATCTTTGAAGGCTAGTGAGAGCCATCCGATGGTATTACAGGCTAGAATGGAATGGTTACTGTCGAGGTAGTTGTTTACACCATCACTATCCCAATCGTTATCATCTGTGAACCAGTTCGAGTCACCGATGATGGCTAAACGTCCCTGCCCATAGGTGTCCACGGCAAAATTGGAGATTCCTGGGGCTGGAGAGCTATCATGAGTCCAAAATGCGGTGCCATCCATATCTGTAACTGTGATGTTGACGCTTGAGCTAGGTTGTGAGAGAAACCCTGATCCTGCGTAGTATTCAATCCGGGTTACATCTTTGGTAATCGGATGAGTGATGATGTTGGTTCCATCATATTTGACCTGCCCTGAACTGTGAATGTTGTCATCGCTGTCGTCGAGTGCGCCTGAATCGTAGAAGTCGAAACCGAAACGGTTGGCAATATCATCTATTTCATCGCCAAAAGAGGCCCAGTCCCCTGAGAGGAAAAGCCCACCGCCTGCAAGAACAAAGGTTTCAATGGCATCAATTTCGTTTGAACTATAGGTCAACGTTGTAGCCATGATGACAAGGACATCACTGGAATTGATGTAGGTAGGACTAAAGGAGGTCATTGTGCTGACTCCAAATCCGGCTTCAATGAGGTCTTTGTTCCAGCTCATCAGCTCGCCTGTCCGGTCTAAGGTTTGCCCATGAGTTTCATCAATTAGCACAAGGCGGTGGAGTCTGATAGCATTTGCTAAGAAGTTATCAATATCGGAAGTGCGCTCATAGAAGTCACAACCAAGATACACGATATGTCCGTGGTCTTGGAGCTCGTGAACCATAAGGTCTTGCACTCCATAATAAGCAACAGACCAAGTGGCGGGAGTATCAATACCAAGGGAATTGTTCGGGGCGTTCCAAAAGGTGGACACATTCCATGTCAAGCCATCTCCAATTGATGGAACAGTTATCAATTTATCTGTGATGTCGGTGGCAGAATTAATCGCCATTAACCCAGAAGAGTCCAAAATATGGATCCCTGACTGGGCGTGGTCTAAAACGATTACAACGCCCCCAGCGGATACAAAGGCGTTCAGAGTACTCGACCAAGCTGTACCAATTGTTTCTGCAGTGATTTGATCAAGTAATTCTTGCTCGGGAATTAGGAGCACTTCATGACCTGGTAAACTCGCAGCCAGATTAGTATAATCAGTAAGATTTGTCCACCGATAATTCGTCCCGTACGTGGCATTAATCGCCAAGAACGTATTATTGAATTCTTCATCTATATCTGCATATTCGGAGTAGACCAACATTTGCAAGGGTAGTGGCTCATGGGACGGGGCGGGAAGCGGAACCACGAAACTCGAACTAGTAGGTTCAACATCAAATGGCATCACTGCTAATGAACGCAGTGCGGGCAATTGAAGAATCAAAACTCCACCAATAATAAACAGGGCGAAGGCAACCTTGGGTACAACTCGTTTTCTAAGCATTAGAATCGCCTCCACAAGCAACACCGATGATACTCGTAGCTGGAAACTAGTTCAACTATCGAGGTATATTCAAAAAGGATTCCGCGCCTTCTAAAAACTCATCTCACAGATTACGAATTTCTAAAAAGAAAAAAAAATTGAGAAAAAGAAAATGGTGGTCGTATACCCCAAAGACAATATCGCTCCAGATTGTGTATCTGCTGACAACATAGGAAAATATTAACCCTCTACCAGACTTCTGGTATACGTAAATCTGCTGACCAAAAAGTGTCATAATACCTTTTTCAAGAAACTCCGAGAAATTATTTTGGACACGTTTCCTGATGTCACGGAAGCGATAAATGGGGCGTTCCAAACTTCCATAATGGCCGCTTCTACATTGTGGCGCTCAAAGCCCATGTGAATTTAGGCGTTTTAATCAAAGGGTTATCCAAGGAAGAGCTAGTACTGTTTGAGGGCATTGGGAAGACCATGCGACACCTCAAGATTAGCACGATTCAGGATATCAACGAAGAAAGAATTGTGGAGTTACTGAAATTAGTTGTCGAGAAGACCTGATTGAACAAGTTCTGTGTCCACAACTGTCATCGTATTGAAATGAGTTAATATCATCCAGTGAGGCAATTTTACAGAACTGCGTCATATGAAAGGCAATTGAATACTTTAGGTGTTAATTTCTGCGATTTTTCTTTCTCACAATTAGGACGAGTACGACTGCGCTAAGTGCCCCGATCAGAATGGCGCCCCATGGAAAGCCTGGAATAAATCCATCAACTTCCACCCACCGATATCTTTCATACCTTCCTACAAGTTGAGTGGAGGTCAATGAAGGATTGAACCATACAAAGACCCACGTCTGATTTACGCCATACGTTCTATACGAATCATAACCTGAAGTGATATTTTCTAAAGACACATCAGCACTACATGGTAACCCAACTGACCAATTGTCAAAATTTTCTCTGGTAAACACATAATAATTAATCGCGACAATCCCCGAAGTCCAATTGAAATCAAATTTTTCCCGGGAATGTTCGGTTGTTTTTACCGTATGATAAAATTGCAGACTGAACAAAGGTTGATTGATAGATCCATTCAATACCATTGGATACCAGTAGCCATCTGCACTGACTGTCGGGACTAGCAGAAAGAGCATACCCAAAGTAGCTAGGAGCAAAACGGATTTCCGTGCCACATCTCATTCCTCCAAGAGTCTTTTAGTCTGAAGTATAAGCTATACAAAGAATTCACAAACAGCTTCGCGTTTAACTAAACTACTTCACCTCCTTCAATACCCCGTGTCCTTCTTTTTCGAATTACAAAGACAGAGATAACGATGGGAATAACGATGGTGGGAATAGCTATTCCAATGAAAAGAACACTCGGGCTAATAGTAACAGTATAATCCGCCACCGAACCCTCAAAGAAACCATATCCATCGAAGAATACTCGTACTTGATGGGCTCCCGGTACAAAATTAGCGGTATAAAATATTTGGGCCCATCCATCAGAATCTGTAACTCCTACACCAATTACTTGCCAGTTAATCCCATTAAAAATGGTAAAAATGAGTTCCCTTCCAGAAAGTGGACTAAATCCAGGATTTGCCCAGGAGACACTCATTCCACAGGTAAACCCTAGTAAACGGGCAGACAATGAGCCGCGTCCACCAAAGTTTGCACTTGTGCCTGGTCCAGGAACCGGTGTAGTAATTCTCGTCGCGGCATATTCAACTGTTCCAGTTAGATTACATGAATGTGTAAACGCATCTCCTTGATATCGTACGAGAAGTGGATAAGAGCCAGGGAGATGCCCCTCAGGGTCGTCAATCGTTAGACAGCTCAATCCATGTAAATCTCCTGGAGAAGCCCTGTTATGGAAAGACGCAGAGCCCCAAAACTCATACTCCGTGCTCCAGTTAACATAGTAATCAAGAAAGAATTCGTAATTGGAAAATGCATAGTCAGTAAGGTGGGGGGATTCGCTCCATAGCCATGCTTCAGCACTAATCGAACCATTTGGATGTACCCCTGTGAGCCCACTTAAGGAATAGTTAGCGAAATGTGGTTGGTGCAGACTCGTTCGAAGCTTCAAAGTTTCACTACAAACAGGAATGCTATCTGCAGTGATATGATTCACATCCATAACTGTTACAAGGAAATAATTGGTGATCGGAGTCGCCAAGTGACCATACAATCGTACAAATTCGGTTGAAAAATCAGGATAAAGCACAGGGATTGATCGGTAATCTGGAACTTTACCGTTCATGGAAGGAGAATCTGTAACAGCAAGATAGGATCCAATTGCACCACCTTGTAAGCCAACACGATTTCCGTTAATTTCTAGTTCCATGAAATAAAATCCCCTCCGCATCATAGTATTATTACCTACTGGACCAATCCACAAATTGGGCCAGTTGAATTCTTGGAGTTGGTTAGCTTCCCAAGTTGAAACAACGCTGGTTTTTTCAAAGAGCACATAGGATCGACTTACAAAACTGAGAAATCGGAGAGAAACCAGTACGTTTACTTTTTGTAAACCCGTATTATTGACCGTGAAGTGAATATCAATAGGCTCCCCTGTTGCTGATAAGAGACAATCTGTCTGATACCAATCTTGAAGACGCATATCACCCACGACTCGGTCGAACCGCCCAGCGATTGCGGGAGTTTGTTGAATTGCCCGAACACAATAGACCGTATATTCGCCGGAATCAGCAGAACCCAATTGCCCAGCTACTATCACATTGCCTTCCGAGGTAATTTCAGATTGAAGGCTTGCGATATGATATTCAGATACAGAGAATGTCGTTGAAGAATACCCAACTTGATCTAAGGGGTCAGGACCAAGACATTTGACCACAGCAGCATAATTTCCTAAAGGCGTATTAGGAGAGAGCGAAAAAATTTGTCCTGTGTTATTGTGTTTCCACATCTCATTACTTTGTTTCCAGCCATTTCCACTCTCATGGTAGGCATTTGGATTATACACATCTAGAAAATAGCTTCCTATGATGCCAGAGGCGCTGACGGCATATTGTTCCCCTCGCATGAAATGATAACACGGACTTCTGATAATCTGTGTGTGGTTTTGCATGGCTACTAGGATTTCAGCTATTGCGTCATTTGGTGATAGAAATTGATGCCACCCGTTTGTATAATAGCTTAGCATATGCAGGGTGTCCTCCCAGTGACTTCCAATTCCTGCTTCACTCTGGTTATATGTCCAAGTGAGGGGAAACAGAGATTCGTATCGCGCATGAATCCATTCAGGAGTTGTCGGTACACTTGAAGATGGAGATAATATCTCCCATGACACAAACGGAGCATCGACAGCTACAGAGAAGCTCGAAGTCATATTCTTTGTTTCAAAAACGGTTGCTGTAATCGTCCAATTCGCATCCATGTAATGATGGGGGTCTGGTCCGAATTCCCATGCAGTTGCCATTGTAGAAAAATCAACAAGACCCTGTGAGTCAAAATAGTGTTTCTGACTCGTATCTGAATCTTCAATATACACGCTCGTGGACGAAATTGGAATTTTTTCCGTCACAAAGAGTTTAATATCGCTCCAAGAGGTCGTAACATGGCTTGACGCGATCAAAGTGCAGGAGGTTGTGGATATACAGTATAGCTGGATTTCAAATGAGCCGCCCGAACCAATACGATCCGTGACATCAACATAAACATTATCATAGTCATGCCCTCTTTGTTCACCATCAAGACCACCATCAATGCGACCATAATCACGGTGCCATATGGTCGAACCATCAAATTTGAGTCGAACTTCGGTTTCCTCGACGTAAGTGAATGGGAATACCTGTTCAACAACAGTGAGGTCAAAATGTAAAAAGGCTCGCACGTATTCTCCTGCGGGGAGGGGACTGGTGTCTACCCAGCTACGGATCTCACCGCGGCTGGAATGGGCGATATCGGTAAAACTAGAGGCTACCGTCATTGTAAGCCATCCTGGAGATTCTAAAGGAGGGGGTGTAGGAAATTTCCATCCATGTATGCACAATGGATTTCCGGTTCCTCCCGTGGATGTGTGCCAATACCCACCACCATCGGTGTAAGGGTAATCCTCGAAATCCCCGTTGGGTACCAATCCAATCCGTTCGTCATAGCCATAGACGTTATCTACGGAGCAAGCCATATGACTAATGGTGCCTTCAGCAGGCTGAGAATACGTGATGGTCTTATTATGGGTGTCTACCCGTTCGTAAGGATTGTCTCCCCATATCCCCGTGGTCACATAAGCGGAGTCCATTGTTTCGATGTATTGTGTCGCAGTGAAGTTTATGCCGACGCTTTCAAACGCAGGAATCGATGGTGCGGGGAATTTGACTAAATCAGGTGTGCTATATGGGGGCATACTCTCTGTCAGGGACGAGGTGTGTAAAGGAGTTGAAAGTGCTTCCGAAGACGTTTCAGCATCTGGTATCTGTATTGGAGAGTTTTCGTAGATAAAAAAAGGAACACTCAGCACGAGAACCAGAAATACCACTAACCACGTAGACTTAACCCAACTAACTCGAATGAGCAATGAAACCATTCTCCAGTGCCCTATAAGGCGTATGTTGTATAAATAACCTGATGGTTTCATTCCACTACCTATATGCAGCAAACCAAAATTTGGTCAGCCACTCATAGCTATTAATCTCCGAATCTTGGAAAGTATGGATGACTTTCGCCGTTTCAACTATAGTATTCAATACATGAAGTCGCATCGCTACCTGCCTATACATCGTATGCATCGCACAGGAGAAGCATGTCTAGTATTCTGAATGCCCTAATTCAGCTTGTTACTACTTGAGAATTTACAGCCGACCCAGGGGAGTGTTAAGTTTACCCCAGATGATTGACGAACATGGTGTTCATTGTTAACACCAAGTCATCGAGGGCTGTGCCTGGTTCTAAGAGGATGCCGTTTTGCCAGTTCTCATCTCGGGAGATGAAACTCGGATTGAAGGGGTCAACCGTATCAGGGGTGCCCGCATAGGTACCATTTAGGAAGATGGTGTGTCCTTCAGGGCTTTGAAGCGTGAAGAGCTGGATCCAGGTCCCATCTGTATAAAGAATGTCCAATCCAAACCCAATCGAGTATAGCAGATCCGAGATTGAGTCGTTAGAGGGGGTGGTGGCCTCGAGCCCCGTGTAGATAGTATTGTGGATGTTTTCTACTTTTGTGAGGGGGGTGAGGAAAGATTCCTCATAGAGCGTGGGATTATTTGGACCGAGTGAATCATTGAGAAACGTGGCGGAGACAATCCATGCCCCCGTGGTATTTGGCACAAAGAGGGCCGCCATTAATTCCGGATAGACAATATCAGTTGAATTACCCAGAATCTGCACCGCCAAGATATCCGCGGCTT
>JBHLSA010000081.1:0-7546 GCA_048882025.1 Candidatus Thorarchaeota archaeon
GTTTTTTGAATCGCATCCACAATTAGCCGACGGTAGGGAATGATATTGATATAAAAAACTGGAGAAGTTTATGGATCCTCAACTGAGTTTTCCGATAAACATGTTGTAGTCGAATATCCTGCGGTTAATCCAAACAAACCTCTGCATATCGGTCACGCCAGAAACGCAGTTCTTGGTGACACCATATCCAGGCTCTTAAAAGCGGTCGGATATCGTGTTACACGAATGGATTATATCAATGATCTCGGACTTCAAATCGCAGTTGCTTATTGGGGTATGAAAAAAATCAAAGCTGCTAAACTCACAGGAAAGTATGATCAAGCGCTGGGTCGACTTTATACCCAAGCAGAAGAGAAACATGACGAGAAACAAGTGCGTGAGTACCTCAAATTGATGGAAATAGGGGGTAACAGGGTAGCTAAAGAAGTCCGAAAAATGGCTGAAAAAACCGTTAAAGCCCAACATCAGACCTTCAAACGGCTTAATGTGAATCATGATTTACTTGTTTGGGAAAGTGACATTGCACACACGGGGCTATTCGCCACAGCTATTGAGAAAGCTATGAAAGCTTCTAAAATATCTCGAATTGAATCTGGTGAAAAAGCCGGATGTATTGTTGTTGATCTTAGTGAATATGAAGAGTTTCGTCAACTGATGGACACAGACAAAGTTCTAGTTCGGTCAGACGGGGTTGCTACCTATACAGGTAAGGATATTGCGTTCCATTTCTGGAAATTCGGGATCATATCTGATCCTTTTGTTTACGCCCCATTTGCTCAGCATGATGATGGTACAATTACTTGGACAACTGCTCCAGAAGGGGAGCCGGGGCATTACACCCCTGCAGACGCAATCTTCAATGTTATCGGGATGGAACAAAGTCAACAACAACGAACAGTCTACAATGTCTTAGAAAGCCTGGGACATAAAGATGCCTCAGACAACTACTTCCATCTCGCTTATGAATTTGTGAAATTACCGGATGCCCGATTCTCAGGGCGAAAAGGTACATGGATTGGATTTAGTGCTGACGATGTTATTCGTGAAGCAACCCGACGGGCACGAAAAGAAGTTAAAAAACGCAATCCTGATGCTGATGCTGCATTCTACCAGCTAGTTTCTAACACAATTGGCTCGGCTGCTGTTCGATATGCTTTACTAAAAGTTGCGGTTGAAAAACAGATTGTTTTCAAATGGGATGATGTTCTCAACTTTGATGGTAATGCCGCCCCCTATCTTCTTTATACTCATGCTCGGGCAAGCTCCATTCTCCAAAAAGAGTCAGCTCCTCAAAAAGCTCAAATCAGTACGCTTAGCAATCCCTACGAGACGGAACTGTTTAAAATCCTAGGCCGCTTTCCGGCACTCCTGCTCGAAATTGTACAGGGAATGAAACGTGAAAAATGGGGTACCCGTATTGAGCTTTTCCACCTTGCTGAATACACTTACAATCTTTGTGTAGCTTTCAATTCATTCTATTCTAATTGCCCGGTTTTTAAAGCAAAGACCCAAAAACTCAAAGGAGCTCGCTTGCTCCTCGTTAGCCTTTGCCGACAGGTTCTCTCCAATTCTCTGAATCTATTAGGCATAACCCCATTAAGCCGCATTTAACTCTCAGTTGCTATCTTCAGTTTCTCTAAGAAGTTCTTTCGCAGTTTTACAAGTTTAGGGGCAATAATAACTCGACTATAACCTTGATTGGGATTTCGTACGAAGTAGTCTTTGTGATACTCCTCTGCAGGATAAAAGCTAGTAAAAGGTTCAACTGCTGTTACAATGGGTGCCGAGAATTCTCCCGACTTGTCTAATTCCATAATCATCCTTTCTGCTGTATCCTTCTGGTGTTTCGAATGATAAAAAATCACTGAACGATATTGTGTACCTACATCATTACCCTGACGATTCAAAGTCGTAGGATCGTGTGTTGAAAAGAAAATATCCAAGATTTCCCTATAACTGATTATCTTTGGATCAAAGCTAATCTGAATCACTTCAACATGTCCTGAACGCCCTGTGGAAACTTGCTGATAGGTGGGATTTTCACTCGCACCTCCTGAATAGCCTGAGATAACCTTCATAACACCTTTAATCTGGCTGAATACTGCTTCAGTACACCAGAAACAGCCCCCTCCCAAAGTAGCAAGTTCTACAGGAGTTTTTGCATTACTTTTCATAACATAGGTTAGTTATATTGGCCTTCAAAAATAAATTGAATTATCAAGTAGTAACCTTATTCTTTCATCCTGATTTTTTTTGCAGTCTAAAACTTTATGGTACTTTCTTATACCACTTTTTAGTTATCTTTTATAGTAAAATTGAGGAATTCATATGTCTCCCCGCATTCCTGGCTTTAAGCCTAATCTTGCTACAGAATATGTGATTAACTACGCCGACTCCACAATTCGTGAGTTTGTCAAATTACTTTACCTCCGAGATATTAAAAAAATTCCAATTTCAGATTCCGCTTTTTTAAACCAGCAAGAAACGCTTCTTCCATTTCTCAAAAACGGCCTTGGTCCTTGGATTGAAAAAAATCGTCAGCGAACCTTCCTTGCGTTCCAAGAAGTGATGGGATTTTTTGGCAATCTTGGATTAAATGGAACTAGAATTCCAAAGCTTGTGACGGCTGTCAATCATGCATTTTCGAAGTATAAACGCGGAAACGGTGCTTTCCTCGCATCAAGTGGAAAAATTAACAAATGCGCTAACATGGGCTTTCTCAGGGCGCTTCTTGCACTAGGATTTGCTGGAGATCCACGAGTAGAACACGCATGTAAGGAATATTTAGAATTCAATCTCGGTCGAGAGGGCGAATGTCATGTTCGCACAGATGGAAATCCTTGTGCTTATGTTATGGTTCGCACTCTTAGATGGCTCAATGAATTTCCCACGATGTGGCGGAATAAAAATTTCCGTTCGGCTGTGAATAATGTGCAAAGCTATTTATTAGCTTATGATCTCTCATCGGTTGATTATCCTCGGCGAATGCCTGAACCTAATAAAAACTGGTTTAAGTTTGGCTATTTTCGTTCTTACCAAAGTAGTATTTTTGAAGCTGCTGAAGCTCTTGTGCTTAGTGGGGTGCATGATCATCCCGTTTTGCAAAAAGCGCTTGAGTTAATTGGGTCTCAATGCATTAACGGATATACTTGGAAACCCAAATATATCAAAAAACATTGGCCCCTTAGACTTCTTCTTCCCCAACGTGGACAGCAAAATGGAAGTCCTTGGCTTAGCCTTCGTGGACTCAGAATAGCTGCGAGCGATGATAATTGATTTGCGGTGTTTGCGGACTACTTGAGAAACTTGCGAAAAACATCTTCTAGGGTGGGGCGTCCAATTTCTTGTAATTCATATCGGACTCGAACTGAAGGTTTCTCAATTTTTACAACACGTGCTAAGTCGATGGGAGTGCCAATAACAACTACATCGGCATCTACGGCGTTAATGGTTTGCTCAAGTTCTTTAACTTGCTTATTTCCATAGCCCATCGCCGGCAAAATCTCAGTGAGGTGTCCATATTTTTCAAAGGTGCTTTTGAGAGAACCGACAGCATAAGGGCGTGGATCAATAATTTCAGCCGCACCATACTTTTCTGCTGCCACCCAACCTGCGCCAAACTCCATTTCGCCATGAGTTAACGTAGGTCCATCCTCAACAACGAGAACGCGTTTACCCTGAATGGCTTCAGGGTCGTCCACGAAAAGAGGTGATGCCGCATCAATAATAATGGCTCTGGGGTTAACCACACGAATAGTTCGGCGAACTTGTTCAATGGCTTCTGGTTCCGCAGTATCAATCTTGTTTATGATAACGACGTGGGCCATACGCAAATTGGTTTCGCCTGGATGGTACATGACTTCGTGGCCTGGCCGATGTGGGTCTGCAATTACGATATGGATATCAGGATGGTAGAAAGGAAAGTCATTATTACCGCCATCAAATACAATGACGTCAGCTTCCTTCTCCGCTTCTTCTAAGATCTTACCATAGTCCACACCAGCGTAGACAATGGCACCACGATTAATGTGAGGTTCATATTCTTCCATCTCTTCTATCGTGGTCTTAAAGCGCTTGAGATCATCAATCGTTTCATATCGTTGACACACCTGTTCCGCAAGATCACCATATGGCATTGGGTGACGAATAACAACTACCTTGAGCCCCCTTTCCCGAAGAATTTCTACTACTCGACGGCTGGTTTGGCTCTTACCAGAGCCTGTCCGAACAGCACAAACGGCTATTACAGGCTTCTTACTTTTGAGCATTGTAGTATTTGGACCCATCAACCTAAAGTCTGCACCCATAGAATGAACCCATGAGGCTAAATGCATCACATCGATGTGGGCGATATCGCTATAAGAAAACACTACTTGCTCCACATCATGCTCTTTTACTAACTTTGGAAGCAGTTCTTCGGGGTAAATTGGGATTCCTTTGGGATAAAGTGTGCCTGCAAGAACTGGCGGGTAAATCCGTTCTTCAATACCTGGTATTTGTGTTGCTGTGAACGCCACCACTTCGTAAGCTTCGTTGTCACGATAATAAACATTGAAATTATGGAAGTCGCGGCCAGCCGCACCCATAATGATCACACGTGTTCGTGCCATAATAATCACACATCCAGTACGGGGCACGGTTGCACCTCCCCAGTAAAAGCCTTGTGTTTCATCCGAATACTGTTCTCTTTATCAAAACGATAAAACAAGAAATGAATTTTGTGCGCTAAAAAAGCACAATGATTAAATTTTTCGCAATTTCACAGCTTTTGCGAGCTGCTAAAGACCTTTAGATAGTAAAATCACCAACCAAAAACAAATAAAAGTCGCCGTTTATCAGCTCAAACTAGTGAGGGTATTGCCATGCGGGGAAAAGGCATCCTCCTCATAGGTGTGAAAATCTTAAAAATTCTCATCGCTCCCTTCCTTAGGGGGTCTCGATGAAACCTATTGCTTCATTCCTGGGATGAAGTATTTTGAGTCCCTTAGACTCTTCATCCCAGTGAACTCTCTTTTTTTGACTAGTCTATGGATCGTGCCATATACCGTGCGATAACGGATAGAACTGCTCCAAGCAAACCTGGGGATGCGATTAGGATTGATGGCCACGCTACCGGCATAATACCTGCCAAATAATACCCTGCGAAAAGCAAAATTAAGGTAAAGATACCCATTCCGGCTCCAAGCCCAACGATGAAACGGCCAGTACCAATGCGGTTAATGACAAAGAGAGCTGATCCAAAAATGACAGCAAACCCACCAAAACCGGCAATCCAATAGAGGATAGAGAGAAGTAAGTTCACCCAGTAAGCAAGATCCGGTGACAAACCCAAAATTGAGATAATCATAGGCAAATATGCCCAAAGACCGATTCCGCCAATAGCCCCAGCAGAAATCATAAGAAGTCCACCTATTAGTCCAATAAAAAACGGAATTTTGTTACGCATTCAATGATTCCTCCATAATTCCTTCAGGTAGTGATTAGAATTTAAAGCCATTGGCAATAAAGAGGGGCAAACTGATGGAAAGGTTATCCTCTATTGATGATAGAGACAAACTTTTATAACTCCACACAGTGAACGTGCTTTCACCAGAGGTCGAACAGCAATGATGGAAAGAAGTTTAGCCTATGACCGCGCAATCACAATTTTCAGTCCTGAAGGTCGATTATATCAGGTTGAATATGCTCTTGAAGCGGTTCGTCGTGGTAAAACCGCGATAGGTGTAAAAGCTGCAAATGGTGCTGTAATTGGAGTTCACAAAGAAGCCACATCACCTCTAATGGATTTAGAACAAATTCAGAAAATCTACGTGGTAGACAAACATGTGGGATGTGCAATTGCTGGGCTCCATGCGGATGCGCGTGTTCTTGTCGATTTTGCCCGAGTTCAAAGCCAAATCAACCTCATTACATATGGCGAACCTATTGATGTCGAAGTTCTTACTAAGAAAGTCTGCGATCTGAAACAGAATTATACCCAGGTTGGTGGAATTCGTCCCTTTGGTGTTTCACTCCTTATAGCCGGGGTGGACTCACAAGGACCTCAGATTTTCACCACAGATCCTTCTGGGTCATATTGGAGTTGGCGCGCCACTGCCATCGGATACAACTCTGAAGCTGCCCGTGAGTACTTGGCTAAGAATTACAAACCAACCATGAAGTTAATGCCAGCTGCTGTCAAGCTTTGTATCGATACCCTTCATCATGTAGTGGAAGAGAAGCTTGATGAAGAAGCAATGGAAATCTCTATTGTTGATACTGAAAAACGAGAGTTTACTCAATTAACCAACGAAGAAATTCGTGAGCTCCTCGCCTAGCTTAAATCACACCTTTCAAGTGAAAAGTGCATAACGATTCAAATCGAGATTAAGTGTCAAGCTCCCAATCATCGTCGTCTTCGTCTTCTTTTTTCTTCTTTTTCTTTTTTCCTTTAATCTTAAGGAGTTGGTTTTCCAAAGGTTTATCCAAGCGAAGAACATGGTCTGCAGCGTTTTGAACCGCTACACTAAATCCGGGTTCAAAGCCAATTGCCACAGTTTCTACACCATGTTCCCGGGCTTTCCGTAGAATACTTGCAACTCGTGCATGGCGGCTGAAAATAACAAGTAGTTTAGTAGCATCACCAAGCACCAAATCCATAGAATCAACTGTCATATGAATGTGAATATCAGTCGTCGAGACAACAGGGGTAAACCCACTATTTGAGATTGCTTCCAATAATTTTGGACTAGCGCGTTCATTCAAATAGACTTTAGCGACACCAATCTTACCTAATTCTTCTATTTCATTCTTCAAATCATCTAATCTAACATCAAACTCTCGTCGAAGTACATTAGGGCCATCAATAAGTAAGGCAACTCGTCCTGAACGGCGCAGCCGTGTCACTAGTCGTACAAGACTCCTAATACGCCCCGGACGTGATGACATACGAATTTCACCTGTTTAGACCGCTGTTACTAAATAAAGAAGAAATTGTTCTTTTCTCAATCATTCCTTTTACGCCTTAATTGTTTTGCTTATGAAACGGAAAGTTTAAGCGCCTGTCTTGGATGAATTCCAATGCGGGAAATACACCTTGAAGCAAGTTATTGAACAAGAAAAAGCCTGGGAAATGATACGTAGCGCTAAGAGTGCTGGTGGGAAAATTGTAGCGGCGACCATTCACATCCGCATTTCTGAAGGTGCAAATAATACTGATTTCTTCAAAACAGTTGGAATACTCGTCCCTGAAGGTCTAAATCAGCCTCGTGGTCGCGCAGTTGTAGTTTGGGGAGAACATACCGCTGGCATCAATAACTCTGCGAACTTATGGATGCATTATGGGTCCATCGAATCCGCAGATCTCTTAGCCACTTGCCGAAACTTGGCAGGTATTGCCAGTTTCGGAGACATAGGTCGCTTGCGATTAACCTGTACAATTGAATTTTCGGAGCGAAATCGGGTTGTTACACTTCATGATTTAGCATACCCCGCTCGAGGCGGAGAAGCTGTCGCTGATACCTTAGCCTTACGTCCATATAAAGCGATTAGCGCAAAAGGCGAATAC
>JBHLSA010000082.1:0-7538 GCA_048882025.1 Candidatus Thorarchaeota archaeon
CAGTAATGGCATATTGATGGCAGCAATTATTTTCCTGCCACTTCTTTCAATTGATATCATCCAGACAATTATAAGAAGACTTCTTGATAGACGCAGGAGGATTACAGGTAATCAGGACAAATAGTGTAGATTTCGTGTGTGTTGTTCAGGAAAACAAACACAATCCAACATACTTGTTTATTAGTTCGAACATTATGTGGGTGTCTGTCATGTGGTCTTGCTCATGATTAGTATCATTGATTTTGACATGGGAAATTTGGGTTCAATTCAAAATATGCTATCAAGATTAGGTTTCGAATCCGAGATCACGTCAGATCTTGAAAGAATTAGTAAGGCTGAAAAACTAATTCTCCCCGGAGTTGGTGCGTTCGACAAAGCCATGACAAATCTTGCTGAGAGAGAGATGATATCTCTCCTTAATGAACTAGTTCTCAAGAAAAAGGTCACAATACTTGGTATCTGTTTGGGGATGCAACTTCTATCAAACAAAAGTGAGGAAGGCGAGCTTCCCGGACTAGGCTGGATAGATGCAGATACTATTCGTTTTAATTTCGAGCCAAAAGTAAATCTAAGAATTCCACATATGGGTTGGAACACTGTTGATATCCACAAGAAATCTTGTTTATTCGAGGATATGTATGAGGAACCAAGATTCTACTTCGTCCACTCGTACCATGTCAAATGCAAATCTGATGATTCGATAATGACTACGACAAATTATGGATTTGAATTCACATCTTCAGTTGTTCAAGACAATATTTATGGAGTTCAATTTCACCCTGAAAAAAGTCACAAATTCGGAATGAAAATCTTGCAGAATTTTGCGGAGTTGTGTTGATGCTACGAACTCGAGTCATCCCAAGCCTATTGCTTCGTAGCAGGGGTTTGGTAAAAACTGTCAAGTTCAAGGATCCAAAATACATTGGAGATCCGATCAATGCAGTCCGTATCTTCAATGATAAGGAGGTTGATGAGCTAGTCTTTCTTGATATTACCGCAACTGTGGAGAATCGTCCTCCACAGTTTGAACTCATCAAGGATATCGCAACAGAGTGTTTCATGCCATTTGGATATGGTGGTGGAATTCATGACCTCGAAACAGCACGCAAAATCCTCAAGATGGGATCTGAAAAGATTGTAATCAATTCAGCAGCTAGTGATTTTGACTTGCTTCGCGATATGGCAGATGTCTTTGGTAGTCAGAGTGTTGTTGTATCCATTGATGTTAAGAAATCAAAACGTGGAAAGTATGAAGTTTATACACACTCAGGTACGAAAAAGACCAATCTCGACCCTGTGATGTTTGCCGTAGATGTAGAAGCAAACGGAGCAGGTGAGATATTACTTAATTCAATTGACCTTGATGGCACAATGAAAGGATATGATATCGACCTTTTGAGTAGTGTAACTAAAAAAGTCGATATTCCTGTTGTCGCATGCGGTGGAGCGGGTCGATTGGAACATTTTCAACAGGCGGTATTAAAAGGGGGAGCATCTGCAGTAGCAGCAGGAAGCATGTTCGTGTTCCATGGCCTACATAGGGCAGTCTTGATAAACTATCCAACTCAAGAAGAACTCAAACAGTTTCTCACTTAAAACCGGGGAACCAGAAGTGAGTCGTGAATATCAAATCTGTACTCGATGTGTTATGGATACTACAGACCCAAGAATCGAGTTTGATGAAGATGGAGTCTGTAATCATTGCACGAACTACTTTGAAAGAAGGGCACAATTTATCCTACCTGAAGAAGAGAAGAAAAAACGCTTAGAACAGATTTTGACCGAGATCAAGGAAGCAGGAAAGAACAAGCAATACGATTCAATCCTTGGAGTTTCAGGTGGTGTCGATAGTACATATATGGCTTTTAAGGTCAAAGAACTAGGTCTGCGCCCTCTTGCGGTCCACCTAGACAATGGGTGGAACTCACGTCTGGCAGTCACAAACATCGAGAAAGTACTGAAACGTATCAATGTCGACCTTTATACTCATGTCATTGATTGGGAAGAATTCAAAGACCTCCAGCTTGCATACTTCAAAGCTTCAGTAGTTGATATTGAAGTTGCCTCAGACCATGCAATCGCTGCTGTGATTCAAGACATAGCAAGTGAGCAGGGTGTAAAGTACATTCTCAGTGGTAGCAATTTTGCAACTGAGGGGATCATGCCTAGGAGCTGGATCTGGACAAAAAATGATCTTGCTAACTTGAAAGACATTCATAGTCGATTTGGCACCAAGAAACTGAAAACATATCCAATGTTAGGATTTTGGAAACTCATTTGGAAAAAGATAATCGGCGGATATCGTTGGATTCCAATATTGAATTATTTGAACTATGAACGGGAAGTTGCAAAGAAAATTCTCATTGACGATTTCGGTTGGGAAGATTACGGCGGAAAGCACTTTGAATCACTTTTCACAAAGTTCTACCAGGGTTACATCCTTCCAACAAAATTCAACATAGACAAACGAAGACCTCATCTTTCTACTGAGATTTGCTCGGGACACATTACTCGGGAGGAGGCGTTGAAAATACTTGAGGAGCCTCCATATGATGCAACTGAGCTAAAAAGAGACATGGAATATGTTTTGAAAAAATTCGGCCTCAGTAAGGAAGAGTGGGATGAATTGATGGCTCTACCAATTAAGCAACATGAAGAGTATAAGACCGATTTACGCTGGCGTAAACTACTCGGATCCTAATCTTCATTCATTTGAAGGTTTCAATGGCAATCTCATATGCTTTGAACAATTGATCCTGCTGAGCCTCCCATACTAACTCTTTGTTAGCATAGCTCATGATCTCTTTAGGATTAACAATTTCAATTTCATCTATCAAACTAGGTAATTCACTATAGTCATCAAATGGATATGTGTAAGGTAGACATCCATGAGATTCATAGAGTTGTCTTGTCATTAAGACTTGCAGACCACAATTTAGATAGTCGAATGTCTTTGTCGAACTGATGTATTTAGTATAGGGAGTGGTTCTGAAAGGCAGTAAACCAAATCTGTACTTCGTAAGGTTCTTGAAAAGAACATCACGCGGCAAACCACTCAGGGCATCGAATGAGATTACATCAGTAAGCCCAGTCATATCACGATGAGGAGCGAATTTCTTCAGCTTATAGTCCGCTCCGACATAGGCAATTCCTTCACGTTTTGGATTAATTGAAAGTCCGTTCACTTCTTCTGAGAGATTCAGATTCCTCAGTAAAAATACATGATCACATATTCTACGATGCTCCTCTGCTATCGCTTCACTGACAGTGATTGTTACATGATGAGATAGGATTTCGTGTTCCCATTCTGGAACAACCTTAAGAAAAGGACGTATAGCAATTCGTTTCCAGAGTGGCCAACTCTGATAGTTAATTAACTGAGCACTCCAATACTCGTGATCATCATAGACCATGGGAAACCCAAGTCCTGTTGAAAACTTGGCTGCAATGATGTCATTTGCGTGGATTAGATCCGGGGATATCGATTCAACAACTTCAGCCCATTCTTTTCGTATTGATTTATCTAAAGCAGCTTGCCGCGTATTAATCTCACGAACCATTGTTACATTGTCAAACACATCAAGAAAAGGAGTTTTCTTCGGACCCATACCTAGAAGTTCCACACGATGACCAGCTTTTCGTGCTAGATATGCTTCTCGCTCTATGCGCCAATCGGGTAATCCCTTTGGTGTAGTATGAAGTATTTTCATGATAGACAACGAGTTTTGGCTAAGCCATTGTATATACTCGTTTCTATACCATCAATAATGTACATTGGAGCCAGAGAGCTTAAAGGCATAATATGACCTCTCGGAAATTAAAATGGAAGTGTTTGAGAGTTGAAGGTTCTTCACACATCCCACATTCCTCTACCTGACATGAGAGTGGAAAAGATGGCCTCAACACTCAAGAAGAATGGTTATACGAATTTCTTCTTAGGACCCAGATCAAATCAATACTTGGGGTCATTTGAGAGAGTCTATGAAATTGGTGTTGGTAGATACTTCAATATTGTTTTTGATCGTCGATTGCATAATCGTTGGCTGAGTTTCATCAACATGATTCAACCTGACGTTATCATCGCACATGATGTCATTGCTGCAAAATTTCTCATAGGAAGTGAACTACCAGTCGTCTATGATGACCGTGAGTTCTGGAGTAAATCAATAGAAACACAAGCAGGTAGGTCTTTAACACCTGCTCATAGAATACGCTCTACTCCCTTCAGAAACATGGTACCAATTTGGGAGAGAAAACTAATCTCAAACTTTCCAACTTTGGTCACTCATGAAGCTGTAGCAAAACACCATCGTAAATTTGGTAGATGGATTGGAGTTGCATGGAACTATCCTTTACTTACAATGGTGGACAATCTGAATCTTGATGAAGCCAGACAAGGGTCAGTCTATTCGGGATGCGATTTCAGGTCTGGAAAATTCAAGACACACAGAGATATGACTGGTCTAAAAAAGCACATCAAATTCGATGTGATATGCGGCGTATCTCACAGAGAGATGATGGAGCAGCTAACTCACTACCGAGTCGGTTTGACTCCGTGGCATCCTCATCCTGTCTTGCCCTTCAAAGACCAAAACAGGAATTATGAGTACTTGCATGCAGGGCTTCAAGTAGTACTGAATGAACAACTCAAAATTCGTTTCAAAAATTGTGATTATGTCCATTCCTTCAAGGATTACTTGGATCTTCAAGATGTTATCGATTCTCTTCCAAACCAAGACCCACACGAAATCTCAGATTATGCAAGAGCCAACTACATCTGGGAGTTTAATGAGCAGGTGATCATTGAAGCAGTAAACCAAGCAGTTAGTTAGGAAACTTATTTGGATCTTTCAGGTAATTCGTTTTTGAAGAATATTTCTAACCAAGTTTGAAGAGAAAGGATACGAAAGAATAGCTTTTGTGTCCCCTCGTCTAAAAGTTCGATATTTCGAGTATTCAGGATTCTTTCAAGAGTGACTTTGTCAACATAGGTCGCAAGATAGGGATGGGCATCTGTGAGAATCTTTTCAATCAGAGTTAGTCCTTTCTTTGCCAACCAATTAGCTTCAGGAGTGGCAAAACCAATCTTGTCTGTTCTAGCT
The DNA here is from genome assembly GCA_048882025.1 of Candidatus Thorarchaeota archaeon. Taxonomy (GTDB): domain Archaea; phylum Asgardarchaeota; class Hermodarchaeia; order Hermodarchaeales; family Hermodarchaeaceae; genus Hermodarchaeum. The sequence continues at coordinate 5,103 of JBHLSA010000082.1, forward strand.
GCTATTGATTTTGGAAGAATATCTTTTAGTGCCTCTCGAAGGACCCATTTGGTAATTCCATTTTTGATTTTATACTCCGGAGGAAGTGCAATGATATATTCAACAAAGCGATGGTCAAGAAATGGAACACGAGTTTCAATCGAGAAAGCCATAGCACTCCTATCTTCCCAGCGCAGAAGATGCTGTAGTTTCGCAACTACGTGATTGAATAAACCTTGATTGAGATTTGGAGGATCGTGTAGTAGTTTTTCAACGATGCGACGCTCCTTGTGATGATTGGCAAAATTGCGATTCAATAAGGGGTGTGCTCTGGATGATGCAGCCTTTCGTAGATTTCGTGGAATGAAAATAGCTCGAGCAGTTCGTAGACCAAATGTGTTCTTTCTTTGCACTTGGGGTAATAGTTCTTTGACAAATCTTGGAATCTTGCCTTTCTTCAAGAGTTCTGCCAGATAGTATCCTACCATATATTCGTAACCTGCCAGTATTTCATCAGCACCTTGACCATCGAGAAGAACTTTCGCCCCCTTGGAGTTGGCTAATTTCATTACATAATATTGCGAGAATGGAGCTGTAGAAGTAACAGGTTCTTCCTGATAATAGAGAAACTCTGAGAAAGTTTCTTCCAAGTCCTCCACAGTGGGAGTGATGTAATTTCCTGGAAGATTGCAACTTTGCAAGACCTCCTTAATATACCGTGATTCATCTTTCGAGAACCAGTCTCCATACACTGCAGAGTATGTCTGGAAAATTCCACTTGAAGGATCTTCTAGCATTGTGCTGGCAGTAGTCACAATACTTGAAGAGTCTATACCTCCACTCAGGCAAGAACCTACAGGTACATCACTTCTCATTCTTAGCTCTACAGCGCGAAAGAATCTCTTTCGGACCTCATCAATGTGTTGAGTGGTAGATCTTTCAAGGAAATCATGGTCTGAAATTAGTTCATTGACATTCTCAGCTAAACTATACCATCTCTTCGGCTGCCACCCGCTACCCTTTACTTTGGCGTATGAACCTGCAGGAAAACGGGAGATACACTTGAAGAAGGTTTCATCTATATGATCAACTCTACCATAATGAAGGAAATCATAGATTACTCCATCGTTTGGTTTGATTCCCTGTACAAAAGGGAGTAATGATTTCATTTCCGATGCGAATGCAACGAGATCATCTTCTTCATAGTAGTAAAGTGGTTTGATTCCAAATCGATCTCGTACTAACAGTAACTCTTTCTTTTCAGTATCCCAGAGAGCGAATGAGAACATACCATTTAGACTAGGCAGAAGCTCAGGACCTTTCAGTGTGAGCCCCTTCAGGAGGACCTCGGTGTCAGATTCGGTTTCGAAAGACACTCCCTCCTGCTTGAGTGCCTCACGCAACTCGATATAATTGTAAATCTCTCCATTGAAAACTATCTGTTGAGATCCTCCATTGGAAAAAGCCTTCATGGGTTGGTGGCCACCCTCAGAAAGATCAATAATTGCCAACCTTCTATGTCCCAGGAAGACACTATCATCTTCATAGAAACCTCTGCCATCTGGACCCCGATGTGCCACCACATCAACAATCTCATCATATAATGGGCTTATCCTCTCGCGAGCAGCTGGATTCTTGTAAAGGATGGCTATGATTCCGCACAACTTGCTTCATGTGAAAAAGTTGGGATGCACCTTTAATCATTACGTTTACTCTTGAATTTGAAGGCGAAATGTTAATACCCTACTCCTAAAGGAACTCTCCGTTGATGCCCCTATGGTAAGAGTCCTCTTCGTCTGGAATACAGCAGGTGCAAGTACCCCAGTTTCAGACTGGTTCATAAGAAATGGTTATGATTCAACTATTATCATGCACAATGATTATGATGCATATGGTATGACAGCTGGGGCAATGTCGTCAATCATGCCTACAACTCTTAGAAGTTTCTATGAGTCAATTGTAAACATCATCAGATCTTTTCGACCAACACACATTCATGTGAATAGCAACATAAGAACGGTCCCGATTATACGTGCTACTGCACCTTACACTCCAGTAGTTTTTCAGTATCATGGTGATGATGTCAGATTTCGTAGTAGGATACACCTTGAAGTAGAGTATCTAACGGACAGGGTTATCGTTTCCACTCCGGATCTTCAGCAATATGGAGAAGTGTACGGATGTCCTGTTCATGAATCATTTGTTCCAAAAGGTGGAAGAGAAGAGGGGACTGCGTTACTTATCATAGGAGCAAATGCTCATGAGGACAAATCAGATGTTGCAAAACAGTACTGTCGAGAGAACGACCTTGAACTAACCATCTTAGACTGTCGTAAAGGAGAGAGTGTTCCGTTCTCACAAATGCCCGAATTTTTATCGAAATTCGAGTTCTACTTTGACTTCAAAGGAATTAATGCACTCTCAAAGAAAGCAATAGAAGCTGTGGCGTGTGGTTGC
>JBHLSA010000083.1:0-7402 GCA_048882025.1 Candidatus Thorarchaeota archaeon
AACGAGTGATAATCATGCATATCCCTGATGGGTTTCTCACGTTATTGATGAGTGCAATAGGATGGGCTGTGGCAATTAGCTTACTGGCATTTTCATTTTGGCGCTTGAATAGGGATTTCAATGAAAAACAGATTCCACTTATGGCCATGTTAACAGCCATGTTTTTTGCGGCACAAATGGTTAATTACCCTATTATCGGGGGAACAACTGCGCATCTTTTGGGAGGACCAATTTTGGCGATTACCCTAGGGCCATATGCCGCCCTTGTATCCATGACGGTCATCCTGCTGATTCAAGCTTTTTTCTTTGGAGATGGAGGCATTCTTACATTGGGAGCTAATATCGTAAATATGGGAATTGTTGGAGTCTTTATTCCTTGGCTGCTCTTTATAGCGGTTCGTCGGATTAGATCAACACGGAAAGGATTGGTTGTGGGTGCATTCTTAGGCGCATTTCTTGGGGATTTAGCGGCAGCAATTTCAGCTGCTCTAATGTTAGGGTTTTCCTTCCCGATATTTCCGTATTCAATTGGATTTGTACTTCTTGTAATTGGCATTCATCATTCAATTATTGGTGTGATTGAAGGTTTAGCTACGGTTGTTATTCTCTTCTTGATAAATGGTGTGCGACCAGATCTGCTTGCTATCGAAAGAGTTGTGCCTTCAATTACTGGAGATTGGACACCAAAGCATAAGGAGGTACTCTGAGGATGGAAAAACGGAATCTGTTTATGGTTGGTGGATTAATTGTTGCCATTATTTTTGTTATCTTAGGAGTTCTATGGCTTGGATATGCCAATGAAACTCTTGACGTTCTTGCACATATGCTAGGTGCTTCGGAATGGCAACTGTGGATTCCTCCCTTTCCTGATTACGAAATTCCTGGAATGGAAGGTGTTACACTCTCGACCTTTCTTTTAGGAATTGCATTCATAGGAATTGTAATGGGAGCTACTTTTGGCATTATGTGGTTATTAATGCGGTTGCGTTCAAAAACCAAATGGAACACAAATAATAATGATGATGCTTGAGGTAATCAATAGTGTTTAAAGAACTGTTGAAGATTTTAGGTGAAAGCCTTCACATTGAAAAACACGCAAGTCGAAATGGGTTACTTCAGCTAATTGATCCCCGTGTGAAACTGATCGGATTCATATGCATTATCATTATTGCTGTGCTTATGCAGAATGTCCTCCAATTTGCGATTCTTCTTCTCTTTTTAACGTGCCTGGCTATTGCATCAAAAATCCCGTTGCGTGCGTATTCAAGCCGCCAAGCAATGGGTATTGTATTTGTGCTAATAATTGTTATACCCTTACCTTTCATCACTCCCGGAACTCCTTTCTTCATTTCTTCAATTGGTCCTTGGGTCCTTGCGATTTCAGTTGATGGAGTATACCGAGCAGCAGTATTTACCATGAGGATTTGGAGCTGTTTAGCTGCCCTTAGTTTGTTGACGCTTTCCACGCGTTTTTCTGTCCTTCTTCATGGAATGCAACGCCTTCGAATTCCAAGCCTTCTAATTTCTTTGACTGCGTTAACCTATCGTTACATATTCTTATTTTCGGATGAAGCCTACCGAATGGGTCTAGCCCATGAAGCACGTACTGTGAAAAAAGAACGTATTGTACACCTTCAAACATGGCGAACAATCTCCAGCATGATTGGAACTTTATTTATTCGTGCTTACGAACGCGGAGAAAAAGTCTATCAAACTATGTTAGCTAGAGGGTTTACAGGGAAATTCCATCTATTAACACAGCTAAAAATGGGTTTGGCAGATTATGGATTTGGGATTAGCCTTCTATCAGTTGTGATTATGATATATTTGGCACCCTTCGTATTTCCATTAACAATTATTGGAGGTTGGTTTTGAAAATGGTCCATTGTGCAATAGATATGAAAGAGATACATTATCAATACCCAGATGGTCATATTGCCTTAGACAAGATTAATTTTCAAGTTGGCTTACATGAACGCGCAGTAATTCTGGGCGCAAATGGTGCAGGTAAGTCAACTTTGCTATCCATAATGTGTGGCATCATTCAAGCAGACCAAGGGTCAATTAAAATTCTAGACAAAGAACTTACTTCAAAAAACGTGCATGAACTTCGACCCTTAATAGGTTTAGTTTTTCAAGAGCCAGACAACCAGCTTTTTATGCCAACTTTGTGGGAAGATGTTGCGTTTGGTCCTTTAAACATGGGGCTCTCTGAAGATGAAGTGCACGCACGGGTTAATGAGGCACTCCAAGTGGTAGGTCTTACAGACCTTCAAGAAAAACCACCACACCACCTAAGTGTAGGGGAGAAAAAACGAGCCGCTATTGCCACAGTGTTATCCATGCGCCCAAAAATCCTTGTTTTTGATGAACCAACAGCACACATGGATCCACGTAGTCGTGAGGAGTTTGTAAAATTCTTATCCAAACTCCACTCTGAAGGTGACTTAACAATTATTACTGCAACCCATGATGTTAATATTGTACCATATCTTGCAGAACGTGCTTATGTGCTTAGTGAAGGAAAATTTATCGGGGCAGGATCGATCTCCGATATTTTCTCTAATATATCAATTCTAGACCAAGCAAATCTTGAACCTCCAATTCTTGTGCAGCTTTTTCAAGAAACCAGGATGTATGTCAAAAAAATGGATGGCAAACCACTCCCATTGACACTTTCTGAGGCAACTTCCTTTTTCCAAAAAAACTACACTTTACAACGGAAAATCAGCTCATGAAAGCGGAAGTAGTTTACGAACTCTAAAAGAGAATTGATAACATAGAAACCTCCTGAAAAGTACAAGCCTTTTGGCTTCTAAGAGTAAGCGAGGTATCCATTTAAAGAGTGCCTGTAACTTTAGCAATCATTTGGAATATTCATTGGGTTGACGACTAAAAAGGAAAAACCATGATCTTCGGGTTCCTTGATTAACTTGTTCACTGGCGAGCCACAGGAGGGACAGACCTCAATGCTATCGACCATTTTTTCTTCGCATATTGGGCAGTGGATCATGCGTGTCACCATGAGAAAAGCGGTAATTTCAGCCCTATAAAGTTCAGTGAACTCGTCTAGGAGGAAAAATGCAATTCGGGAATTGGAAGGGTCAAAAAGGAATCCAGATGGGAAAAAATCAGGTACTAAGTTGTTTCGAATGCTTGCCGTTTAAACCAATCAACCACAGCATCAATAGTCAGTTTATATGATCGAGGTGTGGATAGGTTATGGTCGGCGCCTTTAATGATGACTAATTCCTTCGGTTCCTGCGCTTGAGAAAAGAGTCTTTGAACGCCGTCCACGGGAATCCCTTGGTCGGCATCCCCCGTTATTATGAAGAGCGGTCGAGGTGCGATTTTTGCAATCTCATTCATAGGGTTAAATACTTTTGATTCTTGAAGCAACCGATCCAATATTAGTTTGCGTTTGTAAGAATCTGTGAGGCCATGCATTTCTTGGGGAGCATTATGAAGAAGCTCATTAAGACCCAATTCAAATACAGGAGACTGGGCAAACTCTAAAGTATCAAAGACAGGAGCACGCAAGGAAACTGCACGAATCCTTGGATCCCTTGCTGCAGCTAATATTGCAATTGCACCCCCATAGCTAGGTCCATATACTCCTGTCCAGTCGTCTAATATAAATGGGCAATCTAGTAAGTGTGTAATCGCTGTGGATGCATCTTTTATTTCACCCGCAAGACTAAACAATCCCTCACTGGTGCGAAAACCACGAAAGTTGAAGGTGAGTACAGCAAATCCTGCTTTCGCTAATTGGGAGGCTACACCGCTCACTTGATCAGAAGAGCCAGGAAGTCCATGGTATTTACATATTCCAGGAAACGGTCCAGCTCCTTTTGGGGTGACAAAATGACCTTGTATCTTTTCTCCTTCCGAATGAAACGAAGTTGAGTGCACTTGAACCTTCATAAGAGTTCTTCACTTGGTGAATATTATCGAGTATTTACCACTCACGATGTGGTCGATAAAGGTATTGGAGATGAAATTCACGTCGATATCGGTTGAGGAGAATTGCTAAGAGGATACAACTCGGTTCGAGTAAAAAAGCAGATGGGATGAAAAGAGTATACCAATAGGGTGTGTAAGCCAGAACGTAAGGTATTCTTAAGCTGAGGGCTAAGAAGGGTAATTGAATAAGAATAAGGTGTGAACTTATTAGAAATAGGAGGCTGGTCCGAAAAGCTAGTTTACTTTCACCTACTGCACGCCGATTGTGTATTAGAGTAGCAGCCCAAAGAAGAAAACTCGCTGCAGTTAGAATCCAGCCTAGTATGAAATGAACTAAGTAAAGAGGATATAGTGGCCCCGGGGTGAGAGCCCACCAAATATAATAAGCGGGTGGAGATACCACAAGTCCTGTATACAGGAGAAGGTCTGTGGCAAAGAGCCACCAACCAAAGATAAAAGAAGAGACCGCGGTGACAATTCCGAGTTTTGAGTTATAGTGACTCCAAATGGCAATGAAGGCAAACGCAGTAAGGGTAATCCCTAAGCCTATTAATCCAAACCCAATAGTTCGCACAGGATTAATGGGATAAAACAAATCTTGCAAAGGTGAACCAAAAGTAGACACCACGAGTAAATCAGAGAGCCACAAGAGATGAAAGGCAATTCCTAAAAGGGTAGAGCCAACAATGCTTTGAAGGAGCAAGAAGCGGGTAGGAATACGAGTCATTTGGGGAATGGGTATTTCATCCGGAGTCTTGGTTCCCGGCGGACGGTAGAGACCAGAATCTAAACAGGATTGGCAATACGCAATACCTGAAACTGTAGTTCGACATTCATTGCAAATTCCTGAGCCGCAAATACGACAAACGGCAATAGCGTCATGGTCAACATGGTTTGTGCACTTCACCAAAGCTCCACTCCAAATTCATTCAGGTAATCTGCATTTAAATTCATAGTGGTATTGGCAAGAAGCCATGAGATCCTGAACCAGAGTATAGTAGGTATAATGTGATGGTTAAGAATTCGCAAACAGTTTTGAGCTGAGACATTACTCTTTGTAGAACGCGTGAGAAAAATGGAGCAGACTAATGATATCTCAATTTTAATTGGTGGCGAAGCTGGTGCAGGAATTTCAGCAGCCGGGGTTTCACTTGCAAAAGTATTCATGCGTGGTGGGCTTCACATTTTTGGTACCGTCGATTATCCCTCTCTAATTCGTGGCGGTCATAATTTCTATATGATTCGAGCAGCTACAGAACCGGTATACAGCCAGTGGGACTACCATGACCTCATCATAGCTTTAGATTCAAACACGCTCCATCGTCACTGGAGGGAACTTAAACCTAGCGGTGGCATTCTCTATGATAGCGAGGACATTTTAGAGGACACTCCTAAATTCTTCAAAAATGTGGAGAACCTATATCCAATTCCTTTGAATGCTATTGTAAAAACACTCAAGGGGCAACCTGTAATTCGTAACATTGTTGCACTTGGAGCAGCCCTAGGAGTTCTGGGCTACAACACTGAGATTCTTGAAGAAATACTAAAAGAGTATTTTTCTCAAAAAGGGGAAACCGTTGTCGATCTGAATCTGAATGCAGCACGGATGGGCCATCAATACGTTTTGGATACTTTTCAAAAGCATAGTAGTGTGCAATTAACCCTGACAAAGAAGGGACAAAAAGATAGGATTATCGTAACTGGCAATGAAGCAGTTGGTTTGGGAGCGATTGCTGCAGGTTGTAAATTCTATGCTGCTTACCCAATGACACCCGCATCACCACTGCTTCATTTTCTCATTGCCCAAGCAGACCGTTTTAACATGGTTACCATTCAGGCGGAGAGCGAAATAGCAGCCATCAACATGGCTATCGGTGCATCTTATGCCGGGGTCCGATCGATGACGGCTACCTCCGGAGGAGGCTTTTGCTTGATGAGTGAAGCATTCAGCCTGGCAGGAATGATCGAGGCTCCCCTTGTGTTAATGTTGGGGCAACGGACCGGTCCAAGCACTGGACTTCCCACCTATACTGCTCAAAGTGATCTCCGATTTGCAATTCATGCATCACATGGAGAATTTCCACGGGTTGTCATTGCCCCAGGTGATGTTGATGAGTGTTTTGAACTCACCATTGATGCATTCAATATTGCTGATGAATTCCAAATCCCTGTAATCCTTCTTACTGATAAACACTTGATTGAAAGTCATACATCGACTCGAGCCTATTCTAGCAAAGAGGTTCAGATTAATCGTGGTAAACTCCTTCCACGGTCTACTTACTCAGAGAGTGATCCGTATTTACGCCATAGAATTACGCCTGATGGCATTTCCCCACGCCTTATCCCAGGCACTCCTGGGGCAACAAGCCACACCGATTCAGCAGTCCATAAAGAAAGTGGATTTCAAGGGGATGACTGCGCTATCGCAACGAAAATGGCAGATAAACGCTATCAGAAGCTTCCGAAACTGCTAAAACGCCTTGAAAAACAACCCTGTGTTAAGCTCCATGGACCCAAAAGTGCAGATCTTACTTTGGTTGGATGGGGATCCACCAAGGGTGTTGCCCTTGAAGTGCTTCGCCTTTTAGAGAAAGACAACATCAAAGCCAACTTCCTACAAATCATCTACCTTACACCCTTTCCTACAAAGGATGTAGAATTAATACTGAAAGAGCAGAACTCGATTCTTATTGAAGGGAATCAAACTGCTCAACTAGGAAGTCTAATTAAAGAACACACGGGCATCCAGATTACAAAGAAGATTCTTAGGTACGATGGGAGGGCATTCAATCCACTTCAACTTAAACGACAAATTGAGAAGAATAGCTAACCGGCTACTGGAGGCGAATAAAGATGTCGAGAAAAAAAATGGCAACAAAACAATCTGAAGGGAAAAAAATGATGGCCCCCCCAACATCTCAGAACATCAAAACCCAAGAACCGAATACATGGTGTCCTGGATGTGGCAACTTTGGTGTTCTACGAGCACTCCAAAGTGCTATTGTTGATCTGGGAATACCACGAGAACAAATTATGCTGGTGACTGGAATTGGGTGTCACGGAAAAATCTTCAACTACATCAATGTCAATGGTTTCCATGGCATTCACGGACGCGTTCTTCCTGTCATGACGGGGATTAAGCTGGCAAATCATGACCTCACTGTTATTGGCCATGCAGGAGACGGAGACCAATTCGACGAAGGGCTAGGACACCTCCCTCACGCCGCTCGCCGAAATATTGATGTTAAATTATTCACCCACGACAATAAAGTCTTTGGCCTTACCACCGGACAAACCTCACCCACGAGCATCCAAGGGTATGTGAGCAAAACTACGCCCCATGGTGCTTTTCCTCCCCATCTCGAACCCATTAAGATAGCCTTAGCGAGTAACGCCACCTTCGTTGCCCGAGGGTGGGTTGGCGATGTAAACCATTTAA
>JBHLSA010000084.1:0-7213 GCA_048882025.1 Candidatus Thorarchaeota archaeon
GGAAAAATTATGGATAGACATTGTCATTTTGCATCTTAGTAAGGAGTGGGGTTTCCTAAGCTCTGATTTTTTTCGTTAGTATCATCACCATGAGTATAGGTGGTGTCACAATTGAATTGAGTATTAAGTAGTCGTAGAGCAGATTAATAGAAAAGATGCAAGAATTTGTGGACCTATGCCTTGATTAGGGAGATTGAACGACCACAGTTACGACAACGAGCTTGCTTTTCCTTGGACAGTAGCCAATTGTATAGCTTGCCTTTTATAAGGTTAACCTGCCCGCAGGCAGGGCATGTGATGGCTTTGGTCGTTGAGCGCTGCACGGAAGAAACCGTACCAGATTCCATCACGGTCGTTTTCATCACTTCCTTATTTTCACTCATGTTATTCGCTCCAAAGAAGATATTTAAACCCTTGGATTTAGGTATAGGGCGACAATATCAGCTAAATCCCGCAAAATAATTGAAATGGGTTTTTTTTCCCTAATTAACGGATTTAAGGCGATTCTGAATCGCTTCTAAGACTTAAGGAATCCTAAAGCTTCATTTATAATTCGGGTAATACCTTTTGCCTTTTCGCGAACATAAACAAACTAGCAACCGGCGAGCTATTATAGGTGAGTAGCTAGGAAACCGCCAGTAATCAACTCTGGATAGGATGCGAATCGAAATGACTGATAGCGACGAAGAATTGATAGCGCAGGCAAGGCAAGCTCAACATAATGCCTATGCGCCATATTCTAATTTCAAAGTAGGAGCTGCCATTTTAACAGAGGATGGGCGTATTTTCACAGGATGCAATGTTGAAAACTCTACCTTTGGTGCAACTATCTGTGCTGAGCGTACAGCTGTTTTCACGGCTATCTGTCATGATGCAAAACGGTTTAAAAAAATAGTAATCATCTCTGATAACACTGATCCGGTGTGGCCCTGCGGTATCTGCCGCCAGGTGTTATTTGAATTCTCACCAGACATTGAAGTTATTGCGATTGGAACATCAGGCAAAATTGAGCGCTCACAGTTAACAACCCTTTTCCCGAAAGGCTTCAAGTTAGAACAATAAACCAAAAACGATTTCTAGGCATTTCGGGTCATTGTGGTGCGAATGTATTTAAAGACCAGAACAAGCAGTTCGTAATCAAGAACGGGACCAAAGGCGATTCGTTGGTTATCGTTTGGTTCAGAATAGAGGAATACATTTGCATTCTTTTTAACGATAACACTAGCCTGGTTTGCTTCAGCGTAAACATCCATGCCTTGAAAGAACTGTTTGACGTATTCAATGTCGAGTGGCCGACTGATCTGGATATTAGCGTAGCCGGATTCAGTGCAGTGAATTTTCATTTTTCCTAAAAGAATAGCGTCGTCTGTAATAGCGGGTTCAGCTTCTTGGAGGAGTGAGATGAGCGTCTGTTTGACTAAATCTTTCCTCGCCATTGTTTATCCCGCCATGTTGTGTTGGACTTTTTACAATCTAGAGTACTATCAAAATATGCTTTTTCGTGCAGCCAATTAAGTGTTCTCGTGCTATATCAGTCGAGTTTTAATACGACAGGTTTAAGCAAGATTCCGTAGCAGTTTTGTTATTTAAGTTTTCAAGACTGGGTGAAGAATTGATGAATCTAGGTTATTTTACTGACCGTCCTGAACAAGAAGTGACTTCGTATGGAACAACAAAGACGACCATACGGTGGTTGATAAACAGGGATAATGGAGCACGAACCTTTGCTATGCGACGATTTGAAATTCAACCGGGTGGTGAAATTCCCCTCCATACCCATGAAGCTGATCATGAAATTTACATTCTTTCCGGTGAAGGAGTGGTTTTAACTAACGAGCAAGAAGTCGAAGTTAAACCAGACATGTTTTTGTATGTTCCACCAAATGAGGAACATGGCTATCGTAATAGTGGAGACAACCCCTTGGTTTTCATCTGCATAATTCCACTGGTGGAATGATATTTTAGGGTGTAAAAGAGGTCTAGCCAAGCTTCTTTTTGAATCGTTTACCAGTAGGAGTATTTGCCAAACCCCCAAGAGCGGTTTCTCGAAGACTCTCTGGTAATGCTTCACCAACCTCACGCATAGCACTAATGACTTCATCAACTGGAATTTTACTTTTAACTCCTGCGAGCGCTAAATCGGCTGCAAGGAATGCTTGCATAAGAGCGCCAGCGTTCCGAAGAATACAGGGAACCTCCACCAAGCCTGCAACTGGATCGCAAACTAGCCCTAACATATTAGTCAAACACAAAGCAACAGCATGGCCAACTGTCGTTGCACTCCCACCAGCTAGCTCAGTTAAGGCACCAGCAGCCATCGCGGCAGCAACACCGCATTCCGCTTGACAGCCTCCCTCTGCCCCAGAAATTGAGGCATTAATCGAACAAACAATCCCAATACCTGCGGCTGTAAATAATGCTGTGATAATTGCTTCTTCTTCGATGTCCAGTTTTTCCTTGGCAAAGATTAACGCAGCAGGAACAATTCCACAACTCCCAGCAGTTGGGCAAGCAACAATCCGCCCCATTGCAGCATTTACTTCAGCAACACCAAGAGCTTGTGCAACAGCGGTTCTAATCTCTGGGCTGAGGTATTTGGGTTCTCGGGAAAAGAATAGTTTGCCATCACCACCACTAAGTCCACTGACAGATCTAATCTCTTCAGAAATTCCTTTTTCCAGCGACTGTTTCATGACTTCCCAAGAAACGATCATTTGTTTACGAATTGCGTCAGATGATTCGTTTTCTTGTTCCGCCTCTACCGCAAGCACAATTTCGCCTATACATTTTTTCTGACGACCTGCGAGTTTGATGAGGTCTTTCATTGTTTGATAATACAATTCAAATCACCTTAATAGATAGGAGGAATAAGTCGTACAATCTGAGCCTCATTTTCCAGTTCTTGGATGGCTTTGGGAGGAATTGGCTGATCCATTTCGACCGCCATGGCAGCAAGACCACCACGCCTTTTTCGACTTACATACATTGTCGATATATTGACTTTATTTTTCGCAATAAGCGTAGTGGCTTTAGCCACTATTCCAGGTCGATCACTATGAATTGAGATAAGTGTGTGATACTCACCGGATAATTGGATAGGAATACCATTTATTTCCACAACCCCGATATTCCCTCCACCAACAGAAACCGCAGTAATTTCAAAATGTACTCCACTTGCCCCAGCTATAAGGAGTCGAACGGTATTTGGGTGATAATCATCCCCCAAATCAACTTTTTGAAACCTAACTTTCATCCCTTGGTTTCTAGCTATTTCTATTGATTCGCGAATGCGATCATCTGCAGCATCAAACCCTAGCAATCCAGCAACAATGGCTTTGTCGGTTCCATGCCCTTTCCCTGTTAAAGCATAAGAGCCATGTAACTGAACAATAGCCTCTGTTACAGCTTCCCCGAGTATAGCCCGGCTTATCTGTCCAATTCGAACCGCGGCAGCCGTGTGGGAACTTGAGGGCCCAATCATAATAGGTCCGATAACTTCAAACACACTATCGGCTTTACCCATTTTATCCACCACCTTATGCAGAACTCTGTTCTCTTCTTAAACGATTCGCCACTTACTGGATATTGTATTTTGATGATTAGATTGAGTTGTATAAACCATCTGGGAACTCTTGGAAGCGTTTTTCTTGCGAAATGCTGATGTCAGAAGGCTTAGTCAATAATATGAAACTTATTGAACTTTTGAAGTTCTCTCTGTATCTGCAGTTGTCATAGTTTAGATCTAGCCAAGAAATTGTGGTAAAGGCACAATGAATAGATAATACCAGAGAAAGAAACTGGTTAGAAATATACTCGATAGAACTATTGCCCAGTCCTTTAATGTAAAAATAGGGAATGTTAAGTAGGTTCGGGTTTTCGCATATCCAAAACCCCGTCCATCCATTGCAAGAGTGAGAGCATCAACACGGCTAAGAGCAGAAAAAATCAATGGAATAAAGGCATACCTTATTCGTCGGAAAAAGCCATGTATGACACCTTGATCAACTGGGATACCTCTTGCTTGTTGTGCAGCTTGTACAATATTGGATTCTTCATCAAACAAGGGGACTAAGCGAAGGGCAAGAACTAGGGTATAGGCATATCTATATGGAATACGAATTTGGGTTAATGCTGCAGCGAAACGGCTAGGATCTGTTGTGGCAACAAACAGAGCACTCGCGAGAACGATATTTACAAGGCGAAAAGCGAGGTTAATAGCGTTGGCTATTCCTGCTATTGTTATTGGCAGAAAGGGACCAAATCCAGGTGCGAGGGAGGGAATGAGAAAAAATAGAAAAGTGCCATATGGTGTGAATAGAACCTGTACTAAGGCGATTAAAAGGATGAAGAAAAGGAGAGAACGGAGCCGTCTAAATGCGTACCGAAGGCTGATCCCCGCACCAATAAACCCGAGTAAAAGAAATATGAATATGGTTAATGCTGTGATGATAGATACAAGAGTCACTGTGATGATTGCTACAAGGATGAGTACCAGAAATTTTGTTAATGGATTAAGCCGATGAACGAACGAATTACGGTCAAGATAACCAAAAGAGAAAGTCCGTGTTCTCATCTTTCTTAACACACCTTCAAAATGTTGTGTTTGGTAGGAAATTCGGGCATATTCAATCGGTTAAGAAAACCAAGGCCTTGGGCAACGGGTGCATCAATTAAGAGTCGACCAGAAGAAAGAAAGAGCAATCGATCACAGTAGGTTTCCGCAATTGCGGAATCATGAGTAGCAAGAATTATTGTTGTGCCCTGTTGTTGAGCTTTCTGTAGAACTTGCATTAATTGGTGAATACTTTGATAGTCTTGTCCAATGAATGGTTCATCAAGGAGAAGAATCTGAGGATTATGAAGAAGAATTGAAGCAATTGTAAGTCTACGTTGCTCACCTAAACTGAGGGCAAAAGGGGGTTGATTTTGATATTGTTCAAGTCTAAAGGTTTTGAGTAATTCTTCTGCCCGTTGATACGCTTGTTCTGGTTTGGGTGTGCCCAGATGGCGAGCAGCTAGTAGGATTTCCTCCATTACCGTGGGAGAAAAGAGTTGATGTAATGGGTTTTGAAAAATGAAGCCTATCTTTTGCGCAAGTTTTGAGACTGGATAGTTTCGAATGTTTTCTCCTGACAGATGTATCAATCCAGTGTCTGGTTGGAGAAGGCCAATTAGATGAAGGAGTAGGGTGGATTTTCCTGATCCATTGGCACCCATTAGTGCTACCATTTCTCCTGATTGAAGTGCAAAAGAGACTTCCTGAAGCGCGGGGGGAGGTGGCGTGGATTTGTCCACTTGTGGATATGTGTAAGTCAGATTCTGGACACCGAGTAACAGCGAGTCCGATTTTTCTGGTAACCTAGTTTTTTTAGAAGCAGCAGGAATGCCTAATCCGAAGTGAGTCAATGTTTTTAATGAATCTGGCATCTGGCCAGGCGCACCATTGTAGAAAACGGTTCCTTTATTAATCAGAACAAGGCGCGAAGCAAATGGAAGAAAAGGTTGGATTCGGTGCTCAATTACAATAATGGTTGCACCTTGATTATGGAGTTGCCTAAGTGTTTTAATTACATCAGAAGTGGTTCTTGGATCTAATCGAGCTGTGGGCTCATCAAAGATAAGAATTGGTGATTGGAGGGCGAGAAATGAAGCGATTATTATTTTTTGTTTTTCACCACCAGAGAGAGTGTGGGTTTGGCGCTTCTGAAGGGGCTTTGCCAACACAGCATTCAATGCCCATTCAATTCGCATTTCGATCTCTTTTTGAGAAACTTGAAAATTCTCCGGGCCAAAAGCAACTTCATTGAGAACATTCAACGTGACGAGTTGACTATCGGGATCTTGCTGAATAAGGCTGATGTTCCGAGCAAGATTGCGGATAGTTTGGGTTTCCGTATCATGCCCCAGTACATGCACAGTGCCTTCGAAAAGACCGGGATACTCGTGAGGAATAAATCCTGCAAGACATCGGGCTAAAGTGCTTTTACCACTACCACTCGGCCCTGCGATGATAACAAATTCACCAGGTTGTATTTTCAACGATATTCCTTTAAGAGCAGGAGAAGTAGCTTTTTCATAAGTAAACCCTAGATCAACACTTTGCACTGCTGGGACCGAATTGGGTGAAGAAAATAAATTAGGTAATGACAAGGCTCACGACCTTCTGTACCCAATACCAGCCAGGATAATTTTTAGCTACCAGGCGCAAACCGTCTTCAATAATTAAGATTACCTCTGAATCTGAAAAAAGGTCTAAGAGTACAAAGGTAGCGGTGTAACCATCTGAGGAGACCACCTGAAGGGTAGTAGCAGATCCTAAAGGCTGAGCTACTGCTAAGATCAAAACCAAAGGAATTCCTGTATAATTACGTGGTGGTAGATGAGTGACTGAACCAATTAGCTCGGCCTCAACTGTGACTTCATGATCAACAAAAGAGATATAGGAAAACCGAAACGGTTGGGAAACCTGACCAATAACTTCACAACTAAATGGATCAATAATCGGGCGCCAAACAAAGATCCCATAAAGACTCGCACCAGAAAAGATTCCAATGAGAAAGAGTAGCCCAGATAAACGATATGGCCCTAAGCGACGCCATATTGATGAAGTGTGTGTTTTGGGAGTGCCATTATGAGCTATTCGATATAAGCTGGAACTCAGGACGAGGTGCGTTGTAGCATTTCCAAAATATCCTGCAAAGATGACACCAGAAGAAAATGCTAAAATGACAAGCAGAAAAAGGAAGAGAAGAGGGGCACCAGAAAAGTAGAATAGTTGAAACACGACAACATTCGATGCAGCAGCGAAGCCACCAATAATGCAGGAAAAGGGAAGCGAATCTCGTTGATGGACAGCATAGAATCCAACATCAACAATGATCCCTTGTATTAGGCTGACTAGGATGACGAGGAAGCCGTGAGTACTACCAGTAAAAAATTCAACAAAGCCTTTAAGGAAGCCGCTAGCCGTTCCTACACCGGGTTTCCGGATAAGGCTGGCTGTTAAGATGATCCAGAAAACATGTAACCCGCTTAGGAATTGACCTGCGCCAAAAGGTGTGCCAAGTGCGGTATTGAGAAGAAGTCCAAGATAGCCGATGAAGGTACTTAATGCCCCACCCAATGCACTTAGCACCGCGATGGTGACTAGATCACGAGTGCTGAAGTAGTAGGATGAGGCAGAATTGTCCATAGTTTCACCTTGATAATTGAC
>JBHLSA010000085.1:0-7157 GCA_048882025.1 Candidatus Thorarchaeota archaeon
ACCCACCCATTATGCGCAGTTGTAGGGGGATTTTCCCACGTTCCAACAATAAACCAATTGCAAATCCTTCAAGACCAGCTCCAAAAAGCCATTCCTAGTGCTGAAGCGCAAATCCAGTTGATGGGATCTTTTTCTGAACCAAAACTGAACCAACCTAGCCAATATCTTGCCATAAAGAACTCAAGGGAGTATCCGATTCACGATGGAGAACTCTGCACTTCTACAGGATTAAAATTACCAGAAAATGACTATCAAACCCTCATCAAGGAACGAAATGTACCTTATGCTCATGCGAAATTCAGTGAAATTGAAGGAAATCCTTTTGTTGTTGGTTCATTGGCACGATTGAATATTGCAAAAAATCAACTTTCAGATAATGCTCAAGCAATGGTAAAACAAGTGGGTTTGAAACTTCCAAGTGATGATATTTTTCAGATGAACTTAGGTCAAGCTATTGAATACCTCCATTACTTGGATCAAGCTATTGAAATCATTGATGACCTTCTTGAGCAAAGCCTGAAGCCGACTATTGCGAAATATAAAATTCGGGCAGGTACTGGTGCTGCAGCGGTAGAGGCTCCACGTGGTGTTTTGATTCATCAATACTCATTGAACGCGCGAGGGAAAGTTACGTCTGCTAATGTCATCACCCCTACTGCAATGAATTATGCTAATATTGAGGCTAATGTTCGAGCGCTTGCTCCAAAGTTGATAGAATTACCTAAAGAAGAGGCTGAACTCCTGCTAAATATGCTTATCCGTGCTTATGATCCCTGCATTTCTTGTTCTGTACACTTTGCACGTATTGGATGATATGGTGTATCTTGTTACACGTTTAGTGGTCGCTCACACCTGCAGATAGGTTGAAACAGTATGATTATTAGTGCCTGTTTGCCGATTGTAAATTATTTCTTTTGCTGTATTTTTTCATAGCGGAGGGCTAGAATTTGAGCTGCGAGAGTAAGTGGTTCTCGAATTGGGGCTACTGGTGGAGCATAGCAGGTTTCTAAATCAGCGACTTGCCGGATAGTCATTTTCGCTGCAAGAGCGGCACTTAGGATGTTGGCTCGCTGATGTGCACATGGTCCGACAACTTGACCACCTAGAAGGTGACCTGTATCCTTATTTGCAAGTAACTTTACTGAAACTGTTTCCGCACTTGGATAATATTCCGCTGTTCGAGAACCTTTGAATTTCCCTAGCATAAGTGGCAATTCGGCGCGTTCGGCAGCAATCCGGGTAGGTCCAACTCCGGCGACTTCTAGCCCAAAGAGATGAGTTGTTCGAGCAAGTAAAACTCCCTTAAGCTCCGCTTGTCCTCCAGCGGCATTAATTCCAGCAACTTCACCTTGACGGAGTGCAACACTTCCTAATCCAGATACAATTGATTGGCCAGTAACGAGATCATGGTGTTCGGCACAATCCCCTGCGGCATAAACATCAGTAGCACTAGTCATCATTCTATTATCAATGAGAATACCACCATTGTTTCCAATTTTAATTCCAGCCTCCTTTGCCAAACTAACATTAGCACGAACACCAGTTGCTACAATGACTAAATCCGCATCTATCTCTTCCTCTTTCTCAGTTTCCCGTTTTGTTATTTGAACAGAATTTGCCTTCACTGCTTTCGCAGCACACCCAAGCTTAACATCTATGCCTTCTTCAACCATGCGCTCTTGAACAAGTTGAGCCATGTCATCATCGAGCATTGCGGGTAGAACTTGATTGAGAAATTCAACAACAGTGATTTTCAATCCTAAGCTATGCAATGATTCAGCAGTTTCTAACCCAACAAGTCCAGCTCCAATAATCACGACATTTTGTCCTTTTTTCGCTATAGAGGCAAGATGCTTAGCATCGTCAAGCGTATGAAGTCTATGAACCTGCGGAGCATCTAGCCCTTGAATGGGGGGTGTACTTGGTTGAGCACCTGTTGCAATAACAAGAGAATCATAGGCTAATGAATCATTGGTGCCCTCAGCATCCTCTAGTATTACATGTTTTTTCTTAGTATCGATATTAGTTGCTTTCGTAGAAAGTCGAAGATCAGCCCGTACTAAATTTCCCGTATAGAAAGAAACCGGATGAATGATAACATTCTCAAAATTGGGAATTTTCTTATTTACCGTATATGGAAGTCCACATCGGCTATATTCAGGTTGCGTTTCATCCTGGAGTACAACTATCGTTGCACTCCGATCAGTTTTTCGTGCCATTAAAGTAGCAGCAGCACCTGCTGTTCCACATCCAATTACCAGAATTTGACCTGCCATTGACTTTTCATCCAAAGAATAATTATTCCTACCATGAGTTACTTATCAGCCAAAAAGATTATACTTTGCCTTTGTGTTGTTTCCATTTAGCGGGAAGGCTAATAATTTTGAGGTGGCAACGTGGCAATTACTAAGGTTGCTGCATTTATTCAGGGTCCTCCTGAAGCAATGAAGAATGGGTTTTCGTCAACACCCGAGGCAGACCTAGTATCAGCCCTAATGTATCTTCGTAACCAGGTTCAGCAACCAATCCCTTATTTGTATTTATCAAGGTTATATCTTCCCTTCTTCTTGGTACACGCGCTTCCTGGACGAAGTCTTATCATAAGTGGAGTTGGAGAACCCACTATTTCAGTTCGCCATTCTTCAATTCCATCACTTGCACAAATGCGAGCTGAACTCCGTAGTATTGAACGACTTGAACTTGTGCCCAACCTGTTGGGAAAGCTCATCCAAGCATTTGAAACACCACCTACCGAATTAGTTGTCATTCGAAATGCAATGTTACCTACAATGATTGATACATTGCGTTTACTTGTAGACTCGAGCATTATGCCTCCACATGAAGATGTGATTTTGCAATCACGTTTATCAACCAAGGAAACTCATGATGTAGGTATCTTATTCCGAAATGAACGAGCTCGATTAGATGGTAACCTTGCCCAATTAACTCAAAGTGAAGCGTTGATTAATGAATTTGTAGAGGAACAGCTCCGCATATTAGATTCAAAACGTGACCGAATGTCTCATGGTGCTTCCTTGCGTTGGGAAACCACACCGATTGAGAGTGAACCACATCGCACCACATTTTTTGTTGAAGATACTTCCCAGAGTTTTGAAAAAGAGAAGGAACGGATATCTCAAGAACTTTCAGACTTAATTGGTAACTTGGAAAATACTTTGGGACTTTCCACTGAACAATGTCGTCGACTAATTAGTCAGATTCATGCCAAACCATCTGATGTGGAGTGGCATTTGGCAAATGTAAGAACACGCTTAACGGAATTACAGAATACAGCGAATGCATTTCGATCATCAATTGAAAATGCATTGACTCAAATCGAAGCGAAATCTGAAGAACTTAAAGAGATTGAAGAGAAGTTCAAATGGAGTCAACAACCGTCATGGACTTCACCAGAGACCTCTCCTGGGGCACCTGCTTTTCCAGTGGGAACCCTTTCATACTCTGATTCTTCCGATGTTGGAGAAACAACAGCTGCGCAACTAAAAGAGTTGGAAATGGTTCGCGAAGCAACCGTAAAATTACACTTTGAATTACGTGAATCCATTAAGAATCTAAAAAATCAAATTGAACACGAACATCGCCAATTTGAAACTATAAGTGCTCCTGCCGATACCCTCCAGGGTTATCTACCGCTTATGCGTTTAGTTATCCCGGTATTTATTGTAAAGATTGGCTTGGAGGAAGGACGGTATGGTGTTATTCCTCCTCTTCGTATCGGACATGGAAGTGCTACTACTTACCAGGTGAGTCTGTTCGATGAAGTGTTTGGCGAACAGATAATTCAACTGCTGCGCACAGAAATTCGAACTAACCTACAATTTCAACAAACACTAGATAAGAAAGCTCAAGACGCGAATTGGGTTTCACAAACATTTAGTGAAGAACATGTGCAACGCGGAACACGGCAACTTGCCAATTATGGATTACTTTCTTTTCAAACACGCGAACTGATAGCCAACTTTTGGTCTGAGATTCGTTCGATGTAACTTCAGATATCACCTGACCAACCATCAAGACTCTTCTGACTTTGCCCTTCTTGAACTTTTTTCATACGATCAATTACACCAATTACACGAGTTTCAGAAAATCCTCTTTCATGACAAAGAAATTTAATGAGTCCTTCCTTATCAATGGAATGCGACGAAAGGTCATATTCATCAGTGATTGGATGATCAAGAAAAATTCGCCGAATTTTATGATAGTTAGGCGGGAGTTTTTCTAAAATTTTGCTAGGAAGATTATCAAGGCTATTATTTTCTTTAATAAGTTTTAATGCAGTTTTGGGACCGATTTGAGGTACCCCTGAATTAAAATCCGTGCCAATGAGGAGAGCCATATCCACTAATTGCTCCCTACTAATACCATTATCCGACAAAACTTTATGCAAATCAATGAGTTCAGGTTGAAGGGGTACTGATGTGCCCTTACTAGGTAAGCGTTTACGACCTGTTAGAGTAAGATATCGTAACAATCTTGGCGCACCAAAAAGAAGCGTATCAAAATCACGGCTTGCAGTAGCCCAAGCATCGCCACGTTGCACCATATACGCCGCTTGGGCTTCACCTTCCCCAGGGGCTTGTACAAAAGGAATTCCAAGGTAGGTTAACACTTGTTGAGCTTCTTTAGCCATAGAGCGAGTTAAGCGCCCAGTTCGTACAGCCTTTGAGAAAGCTGTTTTTAAATCACCTTTCGCCAAGGCTTTTTTATAGTCGTGTTCAGCTTGTTCACGTTGTTTCTGACGTTTTGCAATTTCATCAGATTTCAGGTCTGGGGGTTTTCCATCAAACACGAAGATTAAATGCAAATTATATTCAGTGATAAGCCGAGTTGTGCGATATAATAATCCAACTAAATGGGATGTAATTCGTCCTTCTCGATCTTTTAAGGGAACACCATCAGGCGTTCTTATATTAGCTAGAAATTGATGGAGTTGATTAGCAGCATCAACGGCAAAGGACCGCCCTCGTAGATTTTCTAATGTTAATACTTGGGGATTTATGAGGGGTGCGAGTTTAACACCCAAGAAATCCAACCTCCTGGCTAATTCAATTCTTGATTTCAGTTTCATTGCATAAACATAGACCAAAAAGGTTCCGCCAGTCAATTATAAAGTAAATTTTCTTGATATATAGGTCTGAAAAGCAGACCTAGAATCCACTAATTAATGAAAAAAAGAAGAAAAGAAATGCCCTGGTAATCCAGAACTCAGTTTATGTTATACAGCCTCTTGGGGAGCAATGGCGCCCCCAATGAGAACTAGTAACCCACCAATCCCGCCAGAGAAAATCATTGCAATGATACCTGTGACGATGAGCCCACCACGGTGAGAGCTGGGTGCACTACGCCACATAAACCAGATAATCAGGAAAATAAGGCCTAGAATACCACCGATTGCAAAGTAAATCAACATCGGAAGCATAAATATGCCCATGCCTGGAAACATCATTTCAAAAAGCATGTATCCTAAGTAGGATGTATACGCCAAATAGAACCAAGCAATCATCGTGAAAATTTGTAGGATAGCGCCAACTAGAACAAGTGTCGAGGCGGTTCCTTCATCAGCCATTTCACATTATTCCTCCTATTGTTTGTATTGTTTCAACTCCGTTCAGGAGTAAGAATTTTTCTCAATAAAGCGACTTAAAGTCTTTTGGCTGATTTAAAGTGGTAAAATCGACACGTTCCACAGTTTTTTTAGAACCTCTGAAATTGCCTACTTTTCTAGATAATGCCTTCAGAATTGTGAGATTGTATTAGAGAGTGAATTGAGTTTTCTCTAATTGTTCAATCGAGGCTTGTAGATCATTAGGTTTTCCTCGACGAGATGATGTTTGCCGGAGGGTTTCTAGCATTCGCTCCGTCACTTCATGTTTGAATTGAGTTCGGTTAGGTAGGTGTTGAATAGTAGCATAATGTTCGATTATTTGGCTGCACAATTGCAATTTAGATTTGGTGAAAAGTGGTTTAGTATCCAAAATCGAAGCACAGGTTTCTGCAAGGTCATCTTGATATGAACCCAATTGGCTTTCTTCAAAATCGACACCAACAAGGTTATTATACAGTACGAGAAAATTTCGAATTCGAGCATCACCTTTTGTTAGTACTTTTCCCTCACCCCTGCGGAAAGCATTATGGTAAGTATTGTACCAAGTTGCAATAAGATAACCAAAAAGCGGATCAGGTTTTAGGGTTATTAAATCGCAGAGATTTGGACCTGGAATGTATTCGAGGAGAAGAACATTGGAAGTGGATCCGATGATTTTGGGGACCGGGACTTCTTGCTGATAAGCTTCTTGGAGTATCGAGGTTTCATTTGCTATTCCTGTTTCATGGAATAGTTTAGCAACAAATGAGATAGGTACTGATTGGGGTGAGGGGGAAAGGGTTATTTTATAAACTTCATTACGACGGCTAGGAAGCTGAGTGAAGGAGAGAATAGAATAGTCTTCACCAATGATGGCTTTCAAAGCGCTGATAATCACCCAAGGTAATGTTGGTGAAGCCACCGAGATTTTGACCTCCATTAATCCGTATGTGATTGTACCCTGCAGGGTTAAGAGTCTTCGGACGTTACATGATGGTGATGTCCAGTAATTTTTTGAATTAGCAATTAATCTTGTATTGATGAATATGGATTGTGAACAACATGCGGGATAAACCTAATGAGCAGATCAAGGGATTGGTTCCTAAGGCAAAATTGTGGATCGAGCTGAATGGAGAGATGATTTTAGGCCGAGGTGGGGCTTTGCTATTACGAGGGATTGTTGAATATGGATCTATTAGCAAAGCTGTACAAGCACTTCCTAAGGATGCTTTAGGTGAGATGGAATCACCATCATACCGATTTGCATGGGGGTATCTTCGAAAAGTAGAGGAACGACTAGGAGCGGCAATTGTAATAAAGCAGCGGGGCCATCGGAGAGGCCCAGGAGGGACTAGCCTCACTCCACTTGGACATCAATTGTTGAAATTGTATGAAAAATACGAAAAAAAGTTGAAGCAGGTTTTAATTCCGGAATAAGGAGAGTAAGAATTTTCATAATTGGTATTTGGCAATCCTTAAAGGGGAACCAATCCATTATTAAAACAGGTTTCCTTTTAGGTGATATGGAGGTAGAACAGTGAGCAGTAGAGTT
>JBHLSA010000086.1:0-7129 GCA_048882025.1 Candidatus Thorarchaeota archaeon
GGTTTAGGCGTTTCTCCTAACTTTGACTCATGCAACACTCTGTTCAGTGGACTCCTAAGGGGGCCAATCGGTTCATCGGGTGATAGGAGGAGTGCTATAATCCATGGTGGATAGACATAAGTTGCCCAAGTCCTGTTGCTCACATGTACTCCGCGAAATCCTTCTCGGAACAAATTATGTGTGGCAAAAATGGCAAGAACCTCTTGATGTGAAATGTCTCCCGTAGTTTCACTTTTGAAAACATGTTGGGGACCAATTTTTGGGTCCATCCGAAAGACAGCGAAACCTTTAATCACGGTCAGACTTCCCCTGCGCCGAATACTCCTTTGTACACAAATGTAGCATAGTGTAATAAAGAGTTTTTCGCCTAAGGGTCAAAACTTTTGAAGATTCCGAATTTCTAATAATATAGTTGCCAAGGGCTGGTTGGCGCAAACTTAAATCACTTTAATGGCTGCAAACATACCCAATCATTCAATATTAGGAGAGTTCCTTGTGCATTCTGAACTAAAAGAACTTCCAGAAACAGATGATCTTTTTGTACCCGATTACCTAAAGAATATTTATCGAATTTTACCTACGGCTTTACGTTGTATGGGTATTGCAATTCCACGAGATGATCTATTTGCAGTTTCTGATGTAGTTCAACATCTACGGATCAATAAGGCAATGGATGCTAAACGTGTTGTTGTGTGTATCGTTGATAGTCTCGGTACCCAGAATATGCTTGGTACTAAAATGGAAGAACTTTTTAACGATTTGCGGGGGATTGCGCTCCATAGTACCTTTCCTTCAATTACCTCTTCTGCTATTCCCAGTATCACGTTTGGTGTTCCTCCGACCTCTCATGGAATTTTGGGGCACATTATCTACATTCCCGAATTTGGAACACTCATTGACACTTTGCGGATGTCAGGGTATAAGACTCGGTATCGTGACGCAATTGCTAGCGCTGGTATCGATGTTCGTGTTCTCCTTTGGACAGAGGGGCTTCCTAGTATCCTTCGAAAAACCTATCCGAATTTAGTCGTTGCGGAAGGGCTGCCTAGAGAAATACCAGGGACGGGACTTGGGCGATTCTATGTGTTGCAGGAAAATATTGTAACCTTCAATGGTGTGATTGATGCTTTTGGTATGGCACAGCGAGTTTTCAACCACTTTACAAAACAAAAAATTTTCATGACTCTTTACTTTCCACAAATCGATACCCTTTCACACAAGTATGGTCCTACATCTTCCGAATACAAGAGTGGCTGTAATTTATTTCATTGGCAACTTCGCAACTTCGTTGAAAGTCTACCTCCTTCAGAAGCAAAGGAAACTACAATTGTTGTTTGTAGTGACCATGGGCAAAACCCCCTGCGCGAAGATCAAAGGATTATAATTCCGGAAGATGACCTCAACCAAGTGCAAGGAATATTAAGGGTTCCACCAGGCCGTTCAGGACGTGTCACTCATTTTTACTGCAAGTCAACTGCAAAACGACGAACACTGAAGCGATGGCTACAAGAACGTGTTGAGAACCGTGCCCTAATCTTAGACGCTAAAGAACTAAATCAAGCTCAATTACTTCCCGTTCCGATCAATCGACAAATTCTTCAGCGATTAGGTGATCTGCTGTTGATTGCTCGGGACGGTGCCAATTTGATAATCGAAGGAGAAAACAACAACAGGAATTCTTGGGGTCTCCTCCCACATCGGGGCTTGCTCGGAAGTCATGGCTCTCTCACCTCAGATGAGCTTCTAACCCCATTCCTTGCTTTTAATGCTTCAATGATGTAAACTTGAACACAGAACTACTCATCAGCGATGCTGCCATGGTACGTATTTTATAACTATTCATCATTACAATCCAATTCATTACAACGTCCATCAACTTTTCACATTCTAAGGAGTCCTTTGTAAACCAAAGGCATTTCAATAATTAGCAGGGTTTTCTCTCCTTAGCTTCTAAAAGTCCTTATTTCTAACAATTATAAGTTCTTTCTTACTTCTTCTATTGTGATTTTTAAAATTCTGCCACTCGCTCTGCTTACCTATCTCCTTTAAATCTAATAACATAATCATGTCTTACCCTATTCGCTGAAAAGCCGATCTAATACTGGAGGCATAATCGTGGAAACTCTTGATTCTATCATTGTTGGTGCTGGACCTGCTGGTTGTGCCGCTGCCTATTCTCTCGCTAAAGCGGGATTGAAAGTGATGCTTGTTGAACGAGCGAAAACGCCGGGTGAGAAGAATGTTTCCGGCGGGGTTCTTTATGGGAAGGTTCTTCATGATCTAATTCCCAGATATTGGGAGCTGGCACCTGTTGAACGCCGAATTACTATTCATCGGTTATCACTCCTTTCCGGTGAATCTGCATTTACCCTCGATTATTCAACCGGGCATCGCTTACCCGTCCCTACTGATGGTTATTCTGTAAATAGGTATAATTTCGATCAGTGGTTTGCCAAACAAGCTGAAGGTGCAGGTGCTCTCCTCGCCTTAGGAATTCGTGTAGACGACTTACTTTGGGAAGAGAACAAAATAGTTGGTGTAATGGCGGGAACAGATGAAGTTTACGCTAATGTCGTTATTGCCGCTGATGGCGTAAATTCCCAATTAGCGGAAAAAGCAAACTTACGGAAAGAACATACACCTGATCAAATGGGGCTCGGCATCAAAGAAGTCTATCAGTTACCACAAGAGACAATTGAAGAACGCTTTAATTTAATCGGCAATGAAGGTGCGGCCTACCACTTTATTGGTTGCACTAAAGGATATCCTGGTGGTGGATTTCTATACACTAATAAAACCACTCTTTCGCTAGGACTAGTTATTTTCCTCCCTGCTTTTGAAACAGCAAAAGACACTGCGCCAGATCTCATGGAACATTTCAAATCGTATCCTTTTATCAAACGGCTTATCCGAAATGGTGAACTCAAAGAATACTCTGCCCATTTAGTACCAGAGGGAGGATATGGAGGAATCACCAAACTTTATTCTGATGGATTTCTCGTAATCGGTGATGCTGCAGGACTTGCCTTCAACATCGGTTATGCCTTGGAGGGGATGAACTTTGCCATAGCCTCTGGACTAGCTGCCGCTGAAACGGTGAGAATTGCGAACAAATCCGGTGACTATTCAAAATCTAGTCTTAAACGATATGAACAGTTTCTTCGAAAGAACTTCGTGTTGAAAGACATGAAAACCTTCAAACGTGCAAGAAATCTCTTTAACAATCCGCGGGTCCACACAACCTATCCTGATCTTGTCAATGCCTTCGCCCATCAACTCTTTGTGTCCACTGGATTACCACGCCAGAAATTAATAAAACTCATAATTCGACACGTACTTGGAAATGTATCGGTTCCAACACTTATCCATGATGTACTCCAGGTGGTGAGAGGACTTTGAAACTTGAAGATAAACTCGGACGAATCCATTACAATATTGACAAGGAACCTCATATCATTATACGAGAAGGAGAATGCGAAGATTGTAAAACCAAACCCTGCATAGCAGGGTGCCCCGCAGGTTGCTTTAAAATAGAGGATACGAAATTTCTCTTCCAATACGAAGACTGTATCGAATGTGGAACATGTAAAATTATCTGCCCCAAGCGGGTTATAGAATGGAATTATCCTCGCGGAACATTCGGTGTCGTATTTACTCACGGCTAGAATAATTCAAGTTATGATATATCAAAATTCAACAGGTATTCATTCGATGCTGTACCATTCGTTCAGCAAGTGAGTAAGCAGCCAACCTATCCACATCCTTGTTATTAACGATACCAACCAAATTACCTTCATCGTCAACAATGACTAATCTACTTACTTTTGTTTTCAGAAATTCTTTTTTTGCTTCACTCAAAGAAGTGTTTACACCAATAGTGTGAACAGGTCTTGCCATAACGTCTTTTGCGTGAAGCTTCAACGGATTTCGACCCTTAGCTATTAATCTGAAGATAATGCCGTCAGTGATTATTCCAACTGGCTTACCAGCATCCACTACAACAACACTACTTATCCAATGATCCACCATCTTTTTGACCACATCTCGCAAGTGCTCATCTATAGAACAGGTGATTACTCTTTTACGCGCAAAACTTAGAACAGTATTGTGGCTATCTCTTTTATTCGCAAAACTAATTTTCGATGACATAGAAGATACACCGTTACACCAGTAGATAATATTATCCTAAACTTTTTAAAGAAAATTATTTATTACAAAAAATAGTAAAAGTTATTCTACCAAATGAATTTGTTCAAGTGTTAACCATGAGTAATAAACTCTCCTTAGGATCAATGCAACTATCAATGCTCCCATTTACTCAACAAAAAGCGGCAACCCGTGTGATAGAGTTCATATCTACTAACCCAAATTCCACAGTCAAGAAAATTGCTAAAGGAACAAGGCTAAGTGAAGCCGCTATTCGGTATGTGTTAATCGATCTGTTAGCCTTTGATGTAGTTGCTGTTCAAAGTCATCTAGACAGAAAACAACAGGGCCGTGGACGTCCTGCTCAACATTACATTCTAAAAAATGCTTTGATGCTTTCTACTCCTCCTCGTCGCTATTGGCAACTATCTGATCTCTTGATTTCTACGTTGTTAGAACAAAAAGGAGAAGATTTCATGAAACTACTTTTTCAATCAATGGGTGAAAAATCTGCTCATGAAACAGTTGAACATTGGAAAAGGAATCATCGCGTTCCGATGAGCATTACTAGTTTTAAAAAAGCCTTGGGCGAATCCCTTAACCAACTTGGTTATAATGCGGCTTTAAAAATTTCAGGTTCAAAGATTATCGTAACAACGCAGAATTGCCTTTTTTCTGAAATCAGTCGGAAATACAAAGGATTGCTTTGTAGTTTTCATAGTACATATTATCCTTCGCTTTTGTCTTCCATGTGTGAAAAGTCTGTCCAAGCCGTAGAGCGGGTGAGTTGCATGTCACATGGAGATGATTGCTGTCAGCTTGAAATCCATCTAAGGTAGGTTTTGGTCAAGAGATTTAATGTCCCGTGTTACCAAATTAAAAGCATATTAAACGGATTATTATTTTAATTTACAACAAATACAATAGCAAATATTAAAAAGGAAAACCCAATTCCCCTTTTCTCAATATTCCCCTTTAGGTGAACAATAAAAATGGAATTAAACCGAAATCAGTGGATTGCTATAATTCTCTTGGTAATTGTTAATGTGATTTTAGGTACCATTATCGCATTAACCCTAGGACCTCAATGGCTTGTTACACATCCTGAACTTCTCTTTCCCTCCCTAAACCTTGCTTTATCTCCACTAATCTTTATTGCGATTCTTCTGGTGCCTACGTTTTTCTTCTTGCGATGGGGTTGGCCTGACAAAATTCCACTATTATCCTTTCTAATCCCCTTGCGAATAGCCTTAGGCTATGAATTCCTTCATGGAGGCTTAGAAAAAATTCTCAATCCAACCTATGCGACAAATTTTGGACTACTCACCCTTGCTGCTTCCTCAGCACCCAGTCCATATATTCAAGGCTTCTTCACTTCAGTGATTCTACTAAACCCAACGTTCTTTCTTTTGCTTATCGCATGGGGTGAGTTACTCATCGGTCTATCCCTAACGCTAGGACTATTCAGCCGAATCGGCTCATTTGGCGGAATACTCATGCAATGGACATTTCTCTTCTTACTCGGCTGGCTTAGCATCTCCACCTTTGGAGTAAACTTCCTTGGCTCAATTGCGTTCTTCGGCGTAGGAATGTATCAGGCTGGAAGGTACTTGGGTATTGACCAATGGATCGGTCCAAAGCTCGAAGAATCCAAGAATGCAATCCTTCGTTTCTTAGGCTTATGGACATAGATTTACCCGGCAATAACGAAATTGGAGGACATCTGAACTTTTTCCTTGTCCTCCAATTTTACTTTTTTTTTCACAAAATATCCTTAGCCCGCTGTCTTCTATACGCTTAGGCTCCTAGGAAATAGAGACCATTAATTTAGAGCTTACCAGTTAAAGACTTTCAAATGAAATCCAGAAAGGTATTGGTACTTGGGGCAACTGGCTATGTAGGGCAACGGTTAGTTCGAAGACTAGCCGATGATGGTCATAGGGTGAAAGCATCCTGGAGGTCGATTACAAAGCTTAATCGCTGTTCGTGGTCAAAAGATAGCCGCGTTCAACCCGTTTATGTTGATGTGCTGCAGTCGGATACATTACAAAAAGCCCTTCATGGTTGTTCCTCTGCTTACTATTTAATTCATTCAATGTATTCAGGAAAACAATACGCACAACTGGACCGTGATGCAGCTTCGAATATGTGTGCGCTTGCACAAAAAACAGGCTTGGAACACATTATCTATCTTGGCGGATTATTAGATCGGCGTGATAGATTAAGTAAGCATCTTCTATCACGAGCTGAGGTTTCTCGAATACTTCAATCTGGGCCGGTCCCTGTAACAACCTTGAGGGCTGCGATGCTGCTCGGTGCTGGGAGTGCATCTTTTGAAATAATGCGCTATGTAGTTGAAAGATTACCATTTATGATTACTCCACGATGGGCTCAAAGTAAAACCCAACCAATTGCAATTAGTAACGCCCTGACATATCTCCTCAATTGTTTAACTCATTCTGAAACAATTGGGAAAACCTTTGATATCGGTGGACCAGAAATAGTAAGCTATCCTGATCTAATTCAAATATTTACCCAAGAAGCAAACCTCACAAAAAGAACTCTACTTCCTATTCCCTTTCTAGGACGAAAATTAAGTGAATTTTTCATAGATAAAGTAACACCCATTCCACAATCGTTAGCCCGACCACTTATCCGGGGATTAAAAAGCGAGACCATCTGTCGAGATAACCGAATTATCAAAATCATTCCTCAAAAGCTGCTCACCAATAGAGCCACCATCCGCTTGGCACTTCAAGAAATTAACTTCAACCTTCAACGGTCAAGGTGGGCAAAGGATCCACCTAGTTTTATTCCTGAATGGACAGAACCCAATGATCCACCTTGGGCTGGTGGTACAGTCTATATTGATCACCGTAAAGCGATAGCCAAATGCAGCCCAGAAGAACTCTGGGATCCGGTGATTCGAATTGGTGGTCCCCAAGGCTGGTATTATGCGAATTGGGTGTGGCGAATCTATGGT
>JBHLSA010000087.1:0-7111 GCA_048882025.1 Candidatus Thorarchaeota archaeon
CTACCAAGTCTTAGGTGCACGGCAGAATGTTAGCTGGCACTTATCTAGAAAATGAATATCAAGCAAGATGAAGCTACGCTTCTGGAAAGTCCCAGCCGAAACCATCATTTTCTGGCTAACGTTGAATGGGTAAGATGGTTATTACGAGTGTTTGGTAACTAATACGGGAAATAA
Organism: Candidatus Thorarchaeota archaeon; assembly: GCA_048882025.1. Lineage (GTDB taxonomy): Archaea > Asgardarchaeota > Hermodarchaeia > Hermodarchaeales > Hermodarchaeaceae > Hermodarchaeum. The sequence goes on from JBHLSA010000087.1 coordinate 175, forward strand.
AATCTCGATTCCAATGAGTCACCGGCATTTTGCATTTACAGTAACCTTTTTAGAATGAAGAAACTTTGTCGCTGAGCGAGTGAAGCCCTTCATGAAGCGATTAAAAAAAGCCGTAAATCAGTCTAAATACCAGACCATTGTAACAGGCATCTTTATTCTCGTAATAGTAATTTCAGGAATTGGGAGTATTTTTTTAGCTTTAGATTATGTTGGAGTGTACCACACCACCAACCAATTTGCCCCAAGGATTCATCGAGTTATGAAAGAAGCACCTGATTCAACAACTCGAATAATTTCTATTGAGTTACCTTTACAAAACAATGGTTCGGAACTCATTAATATTGAGGGGTATGCGTTCATTGTTTACTTGAATGGCCAGCTAATTGCATATAGAGAAACATTTGTGCAAATCTTTATTCCTCCAGGCCTGAGCACTACCTTATGGGGGAACTTTACATTCACGGGGGATGATGCTCAACCGATTATTGATGCTGAACTCAGTGATGAATGGAACTGGATAATCCAATACCCAATACGCGCCTATATTGGTGGTTGGTTATATGTAATATTTCAGCACTTTACAATGCCATGGACTGGTGTCGAGGAAGTGAGCTAAGTAATGGATATAACTCCAAAGCAGAAAGAAAAGGTTAATCTTTTCCTCCGATTCTTCATTTCAACAGTTGGCGGAGGATTAATTGCCACATTCTCAAGCTTCACCCTTCTGGTAAACCTAACTAATGTGGCTACATTTGTACTGTTAATGTTTCTGATTGGCATTTTAATTGGTATGTATAACACAGAAATCCATTATGCGATAATAAGTGGTTTTCTTGCCATCTTCGTTGGATTGACCATTCTATTTGGAACTATTTATTTTGCAGTCGCCCTATTTGCAGCTTGGAGTCTTCTCGACATTTTGATATTAATAGCTGTTGACATCCTAGTTCGTGTATTCATGCTGCAATTACTAGGCATTATGCCCGGGACAGTTATAGGCCGTCTATTTGGACCAGAATGGTTTGAACCCATAACAAAACATAAGCTTAAAGTTGGGATTGATGGAAATTCAGTGCTTGAACCTGAGTAGATAAACTCAGCCTTTGATTTACCGACGTGGCATCCGAACGATTGTCATAACCCAAAACCCAAGAATAATAGCAACAAACATTCCAATTGTGAATATAATCTGACCCAAGAGAATTAAAGGCAGGTTAGTTGGAGCAAGAACGGTGGTGATCACCCAAATTAAGCCTCCTACTATCATCATAACCACTGGAAACAAAAAGACTTTGTAGCTAATTAGCTTCAAAACTGAGGGGGATTGTCTGCTAGGCTTAAACATTTGAAGGAAATTTATGGTCATCACCAAAGTTTGTCTTGCATCCATTGAAAAAAGTCACCATTTACGCATAGAATCACCGCTAGACCCAAAAAAATTCTACCATCATCCGAAAAATATCAGAAGCCTTTATCACAGTAATTAACGTGAATGTGGAAAGAAAACAATGACGGCAATACACACAGAAATTGAGCCTATCCGCATTGGCATAGATGTAGGTGGAACATTCACTGATGTGTTATTAATTGATTCGCTTGGAAAACGATGGCATGTGAAAGTAAAATCCACCCCAAAGGATTCATCTATTGGAGTAGTGACTGGTTTAAAAAAGGTCTTGGAGCTCGCTAAGATTGCTCCAGCTGAAATAGACTTTCTCTTGCATGGATCAACTGTAGCCACGAACGCGGTTCTTCAACGAAAAGGTGCAAGAACCTGTCTTATAGTAACTAAAGGATTCGAGGATCTTTTACTAATTGGACGTCAACAAAGATCCAAACTTTACGACTTTACTGTTGAAAGAACTACACCCCTCGTTCCAAGAGAACGAATTTTCGGAATTAAAGAAAGAACCCACGCAAATGGTCATATCCAATTGACATTATCAGACTTGCAAGTAAAGAAAGCTGTCAATAAGATATCTCACGACATTGAAAGTATCGCAGTATGTCTACTCTATTCCTATCGAAATCCAAGAAATGAGCAAGAGGTTTTCCATCAGCTTCGACTCGTGAATTCAGATATCCCAATCTCCCTTTCTTCATCAGTTTTACCTGAGTATCGCGAATTTGAACGCCTTTCTACTACTGTCCTTAACGCATATGTTACTCCGGTCATAACAAGATATCTTCAGCAACTGAATGAGACTTTACACATGGAAGGCATTACTACACCTTTATTAGTCATGCAAAGTCACGGTGGTGTTCTCCAATCAGAGATAGCTTGCCAGCATGCCTCGCGACTTTTATTCAGCGGATTAGCCGGAGGAACATTGGGAGGACGCTATACAAGCCAAATTATGCATCAGCCAAATATCATTACCTTTGATATGGGCGGAACAAGCACAGATATTGCATTAATCCTAGACGGGCAAATCCGAGAAACTTCTGAAGGTCACATAAATGATCTCCCATGCCGGGTACCCATGGTTGATGTAGAAACAGTTGGAGCAGGAGGTGGAAGCATAGCATGGAGTGATGCAGGTGGTATATTACGAGTGGGACCACAAAGCGCAGGAGCTGAACCGGGACCAGCAGCGTATGGAAGTGGTGGACAGGATCCCACAGTCACAGATGCAAATCTCCACTTAGGTAGATTGAATCCAAATAATTTCTTAGGAGGAGATTTTCCGCTTCACCCGGATTTAGCACAAAAATCAATTCATGCGATTGCTAAACAACTCACTCTTTCCAATAAAGAGTGTGCCTATGGAATCATTCGAGTAGTCAATGCGAATATGGAACGGGCAATACGTTTAGTGTCAATTCAACGAGGATTTGACCCACGAGACTTTGCCCTAGTCGCCTTTGGCGGAGCTGGACCAATGCATGCATGGGCTTTAGCAAAAAATTTGGGCATACCACGAGTCATTGTGCCAATGGCACCAGGCCTTCATTCAGCATTAGGCTTATTAGCCACAAACTTGCGAAGTGACCAAAGCCAGACCATCTTGGAATCAGCGCAGTCACCGAACATCAAGCATATTCAATCCACCTATAAACAACTCGAAGACCAACTTCGAAAGATTCTCCGTCAACAAGGTGTTCCAAATCAATCCATCATGATTCAACGTCTCGCAGATCTTCGTTATGAAGGACAAGCTTATGAACTAACGATTCCCGAACCCATTCGACGACTTTCACGAACTTGGGTCAGCGAAATAGTTCAAAAGTTTCATCATCAACATACACAGCAATATGGTTACGCAGATCAATCTGCACCTGTTACAATTGTCAATCTGCGAGTGATTGCCTCCGGACCGATGCCCCCACTAAAACCTGCAGAAATTCAACCCCAAGGGAATTTACAACCTGAAGCCTTTGAAATCCGCGAAGTGTATTTTGAAGAAGCCAACAACTTCATTGACACCCCGATTTATGAGCGAAGTTCATTGGGCTTTGGAGCCAAGCTAGTTGGTCCTGCAATCATCGAGCAGCTTGATTCAACCACTATTGTACATCCTGGAACTCGAGCTACGGTACAAAAAAATGGCAATTTGGTTTTGGAGGCGAGTAATTGAAAACAGATCCAGTCACTTTTGAAGTGCTTCGAAATGCTTTTACCTCGGTTGCAGAAGAAATGGGTGCAGCTCTTGTTCGTACAGCATATTCCCCAAATATTAAAGAACGACGAGATTGTTCAGCAGCAGTTTTTGACAGAGAGGGACGACTAATCAGCCAAGCAGAACATATCCCAGTTCATTTAGGAGCTATGCCAGAGTCAGTTAAAGCAGCACTCACACAGCATCCATTAGCTCAATGGCACTCAGGCGATGTGGTTATTCTCAATGATCCATTTGAAGGAGGAACGCACCTCCCTGACATCACTCTAGTTTCGCCAGTAATCTTCAAAGCGAAAGTTTCAGGATTCGTAGCAAATCGAGCACACCATGCAGATGTAGGAGGTTCAGCACCAGGATCAATGCCCGGAGCTTCGACGGAAATCTTTCAGGAAGGCCTTAGAATTCCACCGATGAAGCTTATAGAAAGAGGAACCATCAATGACGAACTTTGGCGAATTCTTCTCACTAACATCCGGACTCCTACTGAACGACAGGGAGATCTTAGAGCCCAATTAGCTGCGAACGCAACAGGAGTAAACCGATTTAAAGCCATCCTGCAAAAATATGGATCATTGCAGGCATTCGATTTTCTATCTGATTTATACGACTATTCTCGAAAACGTATGCTAATTCAAATTAATCAGATGCCAAAAGGTGAGTTCATATTTACCGATTACATGGACAACGATGGCATCACAACCGACCCTGTTAAAATAACAGTTAGTGTTCGAATCAGTAAGAATCAAATAACATTTGATTTTACTAAAAGTGATCCACAGACTGAGGGGAATGTGAATGCTCCATTTGCTGTAACGATATCTTGTTCATATTATGTCCTTCGATGTATTACAGATCCCTCGATTCCTGTGAATGCTGGGTGCTACGCGCCTTTACAGGTTATCGCCCCCAAAGGGAGCGTAGTAAATCCACTTCCTCCAGCAGCAGTTTCAGCAGGAAATGTTGAAACCTCACAAAGAATTGTAGATGTGTTACTTGGAGCTTTAGAGCAAGCCCTTCCATACCGAATCCCAGCAGCTAGCCAAGGAACCATGAATAACCTCACCATTGGTGGCAAAATCCCTGGAACCTTACACGCTTTCACGTTCTACGAAACGATTGGAGGAGGAATGGGAGCCCGTCCCACAGCCAATGGAATTGATGGTATTCACAGCCACATGACAAATACTGCCAATACCCCCATTGAAGCAATAGAGAGTACCTATCCACTTCGAGTACACAGATACCAATTGATCCCAAAAAGCGGAGGTATTGGGAGATATCGAGGTGGTCTTGGCATCCGACGAGACATTGAAATTCTTACTAAGAGTGCTGTAGTATCCATTCAGAGCGAACGGCGGACATTTGCTCCATGGGGACTACAAGGTGGTCAACCAGGTCATTGTGGAAGGAACTATCTAAAACGCCAAGGAAAATGGAAAAAACTACCAGGAAAAGTAACTTTCACAGCACAAAAAGGCGATATCATTAGCATTCGAACTCCCGGTGGTGGAGGTTTAGGGAAACCTAGCAAAGAAAAAAAGTAAATGCTAAAATTCCAAGGGATAATTGCTAATGCCCTTTTTACAAGAATTTATTAACTTCAACCAATTTACTACACAGGGAGAATTATCATCTAATGCCAAGCAAAACTGAAAAGGGTAAACGAACTGAGAGACTTAGTTGGACTAGTTGGCTCAAAAACAAAGGTTTGAGATTGGACCGGATAGATGATAAATGCCATGACCGAGAATTCCGAACGGCTCGTTTGAATGATCAAAACTTCGCAATCTCTGGAGGAGGACGCGGTGGCGGACGCGTCTATCCCATATCAAGTAAACCTAAAAGAAAAGCTAGATGTGATCGGGGCTGGGTCTGATCAACACAGAAGATAAACCCACATTTCGATGTAAATGAAAGATTAGCGGCATAATCGAGATGCGGTTCGTCGAACAACCATTAAACCAAATATAATTTGTAAGCTTAATCTAGTTCTTACGCGGGCGGCAAGGTTTCTTCATTCACTAATTAGTATTGTCTAGGTTGGCTTGGCTTTTTTCAGGACAAATTTTACATATCTATTCCAATTTTGGATAATCGGCTAGCCAACCAAATAATAGGTTTCGCAGCACCAAGTGTCTTCAAAGGGTTTGGGACATAAGACTTCACAATATGCTGAGAATTTGTATTGCACTAAAACAGAACGTGATTCCAAAATAGATAAGTAATACTCCAAAAGCGGCAATTAGAATGCGATACCTTTTACTTCCAATGAGGGATGTTCCTTTTTGTGTTACCCAAGCGGTTCCTGATAGCCAGACGTAATCTATCCAAACGTGAGAGAGAAACATAATAATGACTCCAAGAATTGCAGCAAAAAGGAATGCATCAAGTACTAGTTTGGCACCAACTGTAAACCACCAGACAATAAAAAAAGGATTAAGTGCGGAAAACAAAAGCCCAATTAGAAAAGGGTGACGTGTCGGTTTTGCCTCAGCCAAATCAATCGGGGCTAGCTCTTCGGCTGGCTTTAACACCGCGCGTATTTGAAAACTCCCAAAAATTATCAAGACAATGCCCCCCAGTGTCGCATTAATTAACTGGAGAATCGGGAGATAAATAAATGTACTAAGGCCAAAAGCTATCAAGAGGATAATGGGGAATTCGACAAATGTATGGCCAAGAGAAAGCCAGATTCCACCTTTCCATCCCCAACGAGGTGCATTGGACAAATTTGTAAATAGCAATGGCCCTGGGGCGAGAGCGCCACTTAATGAAATGAGTATTACCGAGATCAGAAAAAGCACAAAAGGATTCAAGATAGAACCTCATAGGAGTAGTTGAATTGATTATTGATACCTTATTGGGTTTTTAGTCTAATGTATCCATTATTGCAACCTCTTCCTCTTCACGAACAACTATCGGTTCCCTGATTTTACGTTCAGGTTCACGGATAGTGACACCAAAGATGAATGTACCAAGAACCACTAATCCGGTGGAAAGGAAGAAGGTGTCTACAATTGCCTGAACGGCCGCAAATCCTGGTGTGAATCCTCCACTTAGGTACTCGTTTTGGCGCCATGTAGCAAACACACCACCTACAGCTGTGGGTGAGCTACCAAAGGAGAGGGTCCAAACAGCATTATAAACACCAAAGAGTTCCCCTCGTTGTGCTTTAGGAATCATATCAGCAGCCAACGCATATCCAATAGTATGGGTAGTTGGGCGCACAATGCCATTTAGAGCATTGATGAAAAGCATTTCTAAAAGGTTGTTAACAAAGCCGTATAATGCAGAGGTTAATGCTTGCACAATCAATG
>JBHLSA010000088.1:0-7100 GCA_048882025.1 Candidatus Thorarchaeota archaeon
GTCCAAACAATTCCAAGACATACAATAAACAACATGAGGAAGATAATGATCATCGACCACGCAAGTTGCCCTATGATGCTAGTTAGAAGGAACAACACGAATAAGATAAGAACTAGGTAGAGAAATGGGCGAATTCGCTGGGGCCACCGCCCCAGGGTATCCGGTGTAGTAGGTGGGGGAGTGTGTGAAGGTATTCCCAAGATTGTTATCCCTCTGAAATTTCTTTGTGAATTATGGTCTAAATACTTGTCGAACCCCGGGTTTATGGCGGGTTTGGGGGGTCTATGACGTGAAACAGCGGTTTCACATCATTTCTTGGGGTGTATTAGTCGTTGGTTTTTTGGAATCTGAAGATTTATCGATATACTTCTTTATGTTCTCCTCATCGAATACACTTAATATTTAGTTGATTGTTAGTCATTTTATTTAACATATTATCTTTTAATAATTTTTTAACTCTATGTTTGTTGTTATGTATTACTATTGTTATTGGCATGTGTTTAACTTATTGGAGTATCTCTCAGTTTTCGACTCATCGAAAATAAGTTTGAATAATCTCTTGAAATGAAGTGTGTGAAGATGGCCCTAGCTCAGCAAATTTCCAGGCGTGAATCTAGATTAGATTCTAGTTTTATGCTGCTCTCTTTTCCATGTGGCGTGGCGGCAATCGTTCAAGAGCACGCCATGCTGCTTGCCGGACATACTCGTCAGGATCTTTACGAGCCTGAAATATTGCCCCTAATACCTTAGGTTCAGATCGGATGTGCCCTAAGGCTTCAACTGCATAACGTCGTGTGGCTGCATCTCCGCTGTGTAGTGTCTCTAATAAAGGATCAATAGCTGGTTTCCCAATACGACCCAATGAAAGGGCCGCAAGTTTTCGTGTATATTCATCTTCATTTTCTTGCATTGCACGGACCAATTGCAGTACAGCAAGTGCACCGATTTCGGAAAGGGCGGTACTGGCTTGGAGGCCTTCACGACCTGGTTTACTAAGCTCTTTAATAAGCTCCTTAATACGTTGCTCAACATTCACAGGCAATACCTCCAACAGTAGTGATTAGGATGGTGGCGAGTTTTGAGTGTTTCTATTTCGATATTCATTGAAACAATGTGAATGCGTTGGGGTACCGAATATGTGCTATTCTTTCTCTCAACTAGACGTCCTGATGTAGGTGAGAATTACTGATTTGGCTTTCATTTCTCATGCCATTTTAGTTTAAATACGTTTTAAATATGTTTTAAATACGTTTAATTATACTACATAAAACTTAAATAAAAAAGCTTCAGGTAAACCCTTCTACGTGGCGAAGGTAGCAATCAAGAAGGCTGTGGTGAACATTGTACGCAATTCGTAAAGGGCGAGAAGCAGACCGAAAGTGTGTTGTTGAACTCCTAACGAAGGTCTTCAGGCCTATTGAGAGCTTCCGGGAAGAGTGGGTTGAAGGGTGGCGAAAATTTTGGAATCGTCCCGAGTTTGAAGATTGGGCCTTTGTAGCAACACACATGGGACAAGTAGTAGCTAATCTATCCTTCTTTAAAAATAGTAGCCTTAACTGTATAAGAGGAAACCCTACCTGTTTGGGAGGCGTATGGGCTGTAGGGACGGAACAGGAACATCGTCGAAAAGGCCTTCTCAAAAGACTATTTAAACGAGCCTTTCCCGAGATGAATGAACAGGGCATGGTTCTGTCGATTCTGGACCCATCACCCTATCAGGGAGCGCAAATCGCCTACGAGAAGTTTGGATATGCCCTGGCAGAAAATCGAGTCAAATACAATTTTCCTCCTAGTGCTTTGAGAACACCAGAACCGAATCCAGACATCACCGTCAGAAAGTTAGAGAATACAGAGGAATATCGAACGGTGGCTGATTTAGAGCTAGGGATGGGGAGGTATGGATCAAGAATATTTAATTGGCCAATCATAATCGTACAGGCGATAGAGAACGAACAAATTTACCTCTTTGAAGACGGTTCAGAACCTGTGGGGTGTGCCAAGTGTTCTGTCATTAGAATTAATGACGAGCCCACATTACAGGTTACTATGACTTACTACAAATCCTACGAGGTTCTTTCACCTATTATTGGGTTGATTTACGAATTATCTGCAAATGTTAACAACGTGGAATGGATTTGTGAACCGCAGATTCCTGTTCAAGATTTCTTCCAAAATATCCACAGACTTAAGAGACAAAGTATTGGAACGATGATGTTAAGAATTATTAACTTCGAGGGTTATTGTAGGTCGATTCAGGTTCCAAAAACCGTAAAGGGACGACTTGTTCTAAAATTGACTGATTCACTTTGTCCATGGAATGAAGGAGTATACCAGCTAAATGCACGCAAGGGAAAACTTGAGGTGAATCAAAACAATCAAGATCAGAGAATTGAGGTAGCATTTACTCCCTTTCAACTCTCCAAGTTGATGGCAGGTCTAATATCTCCCGTAAAACTCCAAGAACTACGGGCAATTGACTGTTCACCTGAAACTGCACGAATGCTTGAGGCGATATTCCCTACAGATTCCTTTCTATCCTATGTTCGGTTTTAACTTCAAGTTTAAGATAGACGTGGGTTTGCCATAATGGTTACATTTTGAGCCTTTCTTCGTAATTGAAAAATGTTCTCAACACAGATTTTACCCCTCATTATCTCATTGTCATCGATCTGGGATATCTTAAAGTCCTTTTTCTTAAAATTTCATAACTAGCCATTTATGCCCTATTGGAGGCTACAATATCGAAAATGAAATGTGATTTACGTTGAATTGATTGCTGTAAAAGAGATGTATTTGAGATATATGGCTACTTTTCGGGTTGAACACGATACCAATAGGAATAGGCTTCTTGAAAACCAATTTCTTTATAGAATTGTCGTGCAGGCGTATTTTGCGTTTCTACTTGTAAGTATCCCTGTTGAGCTCCACGGGCTAAACCCCAGCTTACTAAACTCTGGGTAATCGATGTTGCTACATGTTGGCGTCGGTATTCTTCTTGGGTTACTAAGGAAAACAATCCCAACCAATCTTGATCTAAGACTCCCAACCCTATGCCCACAATCTTTTCATCCATGATGGCTGCAGCACAGGCTTTTTCTGTGCTAATTCGATGGATAATCTCTCCTCGTACAGCAATAACAGGCTTATCAAAGCCACTAAATTTTTGGTAAGCATTGAACCAATCTTCCCATGGAGATCCAAAAACTACAATACCCACTTCTGGTTCTTCGATTATGATCTCTGTTAGAGGGGCTGTTAACACTTTTACTTGCATGTCAATGATCAGCCCCGCAGAATCTAGGAAGGCATCAAGATCATTAGGACGGCTAGCTTTAGTAAGTTGAAATCGCACAGGTAATTTGTGATCAGCATAGAAGTGTTGAACATACTCAAGAGCTACGTCTAAGTCAGTAGTGTCTGGGTCCTTAACGGGTAAGACACTGTTGGCTCGTCGGGTAATCCCTTCGGTGGCTCGTAAAAGCCACCCCCCGTACTCTGTTGTATATTTTGCTGGCCAGGCACGGGAAGCAATCTGCTCCAGGTTGGAAATTTGGTCTACGGGTAGCATAGTGGTCAACCATTATCGGATACGCCGTTGTCATCTTTTTGTTTTTTATTCTTGTTATTGAATAATATTATATCTCGACTTTAACACTTGAAAGGATGAAATTAGTTTTTGTCGGGTAGAAATCAAGAAAAAACCCATTAAATTCATTAATTTCAATAAATTTTAACCCATATTCATCTATTTTTCATGTTACGTAAACCAAAAAATTTACAGAATCGATTCGACCAAATAGGTACAGTTTATTTAGGATATCGATGGCTTGTGGTACAAGTGTATTCTGAATAGCAGATATCTTTGTGTTGGATCGAGTGCTTATGGCAATACATAGTTTCTACGTCATTGCATGGGATGCTGGACAACCCCTCTATCATCGAACTTGGGTGGAGGTCTCAGAAAATCCTACTCTGCTATCTGGATTACTCGCCAGTTTAGAATTACTTGCCCTTAAGATTACTTCACAACATGTCAATGAAGTCACTATGCGGGATTCTAGGTTTTTCTTCAAAGTGGATGAAGAAAATGGTCTTTTGCTGGTCTTTATCACCGATATTGCCGAGGATCCGACACGCTTTAGTGACTACCTAGATATGCTCCACAAACGCTTCTTAGAAACCTTCGACGATATATCAAGCCACATCCCCATGAACGAAAGAGATCCTAGGCGATCACGGGTTTTTGATGAACTGGTTGATAGTCTAATTTCGCATTGGGAAACAGCTGAAGCAACGCTTCGTTCTGCAAAAATTATGGACATCCTTGATGTGTTTGTCCAATTCTACAATATTACACTGCAAAAAGTACTTTCTGAGCGTTCTCGTGATATGCATTTACCTGATATCGAACAAATCTTTCGAACTCATTTAAAGACTGATCCCGCTCTTCGAAGTATAACGGTTGATTTACATGGTGTAGTGTCATATGATCACGTTGAACCAGAACAGGTTCGAATAACATCGTTGGTAGATACATTGCATGTGATTCTGAAAGAGCTCATTACACTTGCTCGCCGTACTCGACGTCGGGAAACCTATGAGACCCTATTCTTCAAATACTATGCCCCAACAATTAAAGCCGAGGAAAAACGTATCAAAGAATACGATTTAACGAAAAAATTGGTGATGGAGCTCCTATGACGCCGGAATTCGACACCACTTTAAAACCGACCGCGCCTGCATATACCCATAGCTCGAAGGTTGTCGTGGTGGGCGATGCTGCAGTAGGCAAAACTAGTCTAATTATCCGATACGTGAAAGGAGTCTTCAATCCCAGTTACATTATCACTCTTGGTGTTAATTTCTTTGTCCAGGATATCGCAGTTAAAGACAAAAAACTGCGTATGCAGATTTGGGACACAGCAGGACAGGAACGATTTGGGCCAGTTCGCAAAAAATACTATATGGGTGCTAGAGGGGCGCTCTTGGTGTTTGATCAATCTAATCGCGAGAGTTTTGACCGTGTTAGTTTTTGGATTGAAGAAATACAACGAATTTTAGGTCAAATACCCTGTGTTTTAGTTGGAAATAAAGCAGATTTGATACCATCAATTACAAGTGAAGATGTCCAGAAATTTGCGTCCAAAGAGAATCTCCAATATGTTGAGACCAGTGCAAAAACTGGGCAAAATACAGTAAAACCCTTCTTTCTGTTAGCTCGCCTATTATTAGAAGAATAACCAGCTCTCATCTTTTTCTTAAAATATTCTTTTTTCTTAGAACATCCGATCAGGCTGTGAGTTAAGCCTTTTCAGTGTAGGGTAGTTTTATCAGTTGACTTATAATGGGTGTGTTATTTTATAGGTAAAGTCTGTTCCTATGAATTATCTGGTGATTGCCATTGCCCTTAATAGAGCGTGATGAACACTTTTTTAATTTCTTCAAACCCTCTCTTCTCAATGTCATTGGACTCTTACTATTATCAATTGGTGCAATTGGATTCCTTCTCCTAAGCATTATCCTTCCCATTCTAGTTCCGGATGCAATCATTGCTTCAATTCAGTTGAACCTCTTCGGACAAATTGTCGGTGTCCTCATCACCGTCCTATTCCTTATTCCCTTCTTTGGTGTAAAACTAGCAAAAACGGAAAACCCTACGGTAATGCGGGTGCTCAAAGTTTTGGGTGTATGCTGTTTAGCTTTAACTTTCGTTACGTTCTTAGCATTAATCCTCTTTACCGTTTTCACCACTCTTGGTCTTCCCATTGAGCATTCTTATGGCAATATTGTCTTAGAGCCTTGGCATCTTGCCAATCCCTGGAATATCGTACTCTTCTTTGCTACCGCAACAATCGGTGCAGCCATCTTTGAAGAGTTAATCTTCCGTCGGATGCTAATTCCTCTCCTTGAAATGCGGGGCATGGCTCCTACTGCAGCTGTGATCACAGCCAGCCTTGGCTTTGCGTTTGTTCATGTTCCCAATGACATCATCAATGGTAGTCTAGGATATGTCATTTCCCATTTCATCTCTACTTTTACCATTGGAGTATTTCTGGGACTTATCTACGTCTTCACCCGCAATGTTCTATTTCCGATAATCTTGCATGGTTTCATTAACAGTATTGCATTCACGGAGTTAATTCTTTTCAATCTCGGTGACATGAATCTCCTCTTAATCTTCGCCTTCATTACTTTGGGTATATGGATTCTTGGTATCTTCATGGCGGGATTTGTACTTTTCCAATACTTCCGAAAACCAGCTCCTGCCTGGTTGCAAACGCTCCGAATCAAATCAGACATCAAAATACTTCCAGGACTAAGTGGGTATCTCATCGTAGCATTTGGTTTGGTTTCACTTCAAGTCCTCATAGAGCTTGGTATTGATGTCCTTTTCTTCCCCAATATCTTCATGTTCTATGTTGTTATGTTTCTCTTCTACGTTCTCTTCTTCCTCGTACTCCTCTGGATTAGCTCTAGAACCAAGTATGAAGGATCTTCAGAGCAACCTAATGAACGCAAGACGCATTATGAGAATGCTAGTAAGGTTAGGCTGGAACCTCACCGAGAAGAAGCGGAATAATGCGACGTGATTGCCCCCGTACTACCGTAATTTCTAGTTGACTTCCCACAGCACGCTTACGAAGCTGTTCTTGAATTTGTCCCATAGATGTGATTGGTTTTCCGTCAAATGCCACAATTACATCACCTTCCTGCAATCCTGCCCGTGCTGCAGGGCTTCGTGGCACAATTTCAGCAATTAATACGCCTTCTGGTACACCCAGTTTGTATGCTCTAGCTATCTGGGGATTGATTCCCACACCTAGAAAGCCCATATAGGATCGTCGGACGTGACCAAACTCAATGATTTCTTTCGCAATTTCATGTACTGTGTTAATCGGAATGGCAAACCCAATTCCTTGGGCAAAAGGTAACATGGCTGTGTTAATCCCAACGACATTTCCATCCAAATCACATAAGGGACCTCCACTGTTACCTGGATTAATGGCGGCATCCGTTTGAATCAATTTTTCCAATACTACGTTCTTTGCTTGTATCTGCCGTTGAACCCCACTGACCACTCCAGTTGTCACCGTTGGACC
>JBHLSA010000089.1:0-7028 GCA_048882025.1 Candidatus Thorarchaeota archaeon
GGTACCTCTAATGTTATGGTGCATAAGGAAATCTGCGACCTTTTTGAATACTTATTATTTCGATCCGGGCGGTTGACATTCACAGTTCCTGGACGTACAACAGCGATAGTCCTTGACAATGTTCCCAATATCAATGGAGTGGAAAATAAGATACTTCACTTACTACGACGTATCGAAGTTGACATTGACTAACAGGCATGGATTAGTGGGTGACGAACCTCTGGATTTTATTTGTAGAAGTGTTCATCGCCCCCTACCCCTTCCCATTTTACACCAGCATACTCCATGATTATAAAATAAGTGATATTACTATGACAGCAGACTCGATTTTACAAAGATGGTTTGACGTCAGTATCCAACCCAGCAACACTATGCTTTGGGTGTCTGCTGTTGCTCCCGATACCTTTCAAGGTAATCCTCGATTTCTCCAGGAACTTCTTAACCGTCCTTTAGAACGGCCTGACGCTATGGGTCGCCGACGAGCAAGGGCACGATATGGAACGTGCCTGATTGCGCATGCTATCAATCTGCTCAATCCTCAACCAGCTGCTTTTGTGTCACTCCTTCATGAATTTAATTTCTTTCGACAACCGGATACTATCCTTCAGAAACCCTTACCTGATGAGCTAATTCAGAAAATTCTTCATCTAATTGAGCAGCCCTTTGATCCAACACACATATGGAAGAAACAACTGCCACAGCTAAACCAATTCTTTCGTGATAGTATGAAAAAGGTGCGAGAGGTATTTGGCATTCACCATGGTAAAACGCCAACACTGAAAATCAAATCGTATTTCAGCTTCGAACAGGAATGGTGGGGAGTAACACTCTATTATCCAGAAAGAGTTCTAAACATACTACCGCCCTATCTTTTTCTTCCTTATCTTGCACGATATTTACTCCTACGCGAAGCAATACGCGTTTACCTTCCCCAATGTTTTCAGAAAGCCTCTGATGTTCAAGAATTTGCTAACATTGTTGTGGAAAAATTCCTTGATGAATCCCAACGCCAGTTATGGTCACAAATAAAATGGGGAGGAGAACCACCTGCACAGGATTTGCATCAATGGATAGCTACAATTTCTAATCTGAGCCCACAACTCATTCGACAAAAACAACTCTCACAGTTTTTCTCACGATTGAAAACCATTGATAGAAACGCTTCTGAAGTCCCAACCGGGGCTTTTACCCTCCTTGCTAAACAACAACTCTCTGAAGGAGTAAAGCCTGTAACTTTGACATCCCCTCAAAAGACCATCTTGTTAGCTATTGCTCAGAATCCAACTGCAAGTGAACGACAACTAGCAAAAATGACCCAGCTCGCCCGAAGTACCATTAGCCGCAACCTTGGGAGTTTGCTAACTCAGCTCAAAGTAAAAGTTCAAGGTCAAATCAATTATCTCAAAGTTGGGCTTCAACCGCTCCTGTTAACAGTAACATTAGAACACTTTGAAAGTGAAGAACTGAAGACGCTCTCAAATTTATATCAGCAGCTTCAAAGCTTTCCATATTGTACCCGACTAGTCACTTCATCTAACTTCACTGGAACTCCCCTATATGCTATCCTTACACTTCCTCATGCTACTGTTCCTAATTTCCTAGATCGCTTAAAGAACTGGACTAACAATCATAGAATTAACGCCGATCTTGCGGAAATATCAAGCTATGAATGGGGATGGTACTTTCCATACTGGTCTCGTGTTCCAATTGACGAATGGGAAATCTTAGCGATGAGCTCCTTGCGAGAAATTGATCCAGACCACAGTGTTAACATGCAGATTACTTACACAGGACCTCTTACAAAAATTACTCAAGAAGCCCTTCGGGTTATTGTTAAGCTTCAAGGCAACATGCGGATTAGTCACCGACAACTAGCAAAAGAAGCGCGAACTTCTATAACAACTGTATCCAAGTATTTCAACCGATTAATTCCACACATGATCGTTCCATCTGTTGAAATTATAAAATCACCATTACAAGAGACAATGACCTTTACCATAAGTTGTTTGTCAGGACAACTCGATTCTTCGATTCCTGCAAGCTTTCGACTTTTTCCAGCGTATCAGATTTGGAAACTCTCACCAAGCAAATATGAACAAAGAGTAAAGAAACCAGATGTGTTAATTTCAATAGGCTTTTCTTCAGGTAATCTAATTCCTATTTATTATTCATTGAATCGAGTAATTAGCCAATATAATTGCATAGCTACGACTCCATTAATATCAGATACATTCCTACAACAAATTCATGAATTGCCAATTGCACTTTTCAACACAACGACTCAAGAATGGATGTGCCCTTCAAGGATAATCGAACCCATTTTCGAAGGATAGCCATGTAACTAGGGGAGTTTAGATCCAGTCCCCAGTTTCAAGTTTTGTTGGCAGATACGTTTCTGCTAAGAATTCAAACCCGTGGCTACTTAGGGCTTGGATTTCTGCTTTTTCCTTTCGTTTGACCATGAGTCGAATATCTGCAACCCATTTTGGATTTTGCGCAACGAAAGGTTCGTTCATGACTGCTTTAGCTCGTTTAATGTCTTCCGGAGTCATTCGCAAACGACATTCCTTAGGAATATTATAATTGTCCAAGTCACGCCCGAGTACGCCTAATAACCGAAGTTCGGGAGTAGCTAAGAATGGACTCTCATAGCTCAAACGCTTGCTTCCGCGGAGATAAACACTATGTATGTAGTGTCCAAAGGGATCAGCATCTACTAAAGTAAAAGCCGGGAGTCTAAGTTCCTTAGCGATTCGTCGAGCAAAGATTCGACTAGCGATGTCAGGAGAACCTTTAGCAGTCAGAAGGATACAGGGATAGTGATTCCACCACTTTACTTCACTGAGTCGCAGCATTGCCGCATCCTTTTCAACAATTAACAAAAATTCAGCGTCAGATTCCACGATTTCGACCCGATCTAGAAATGGTGTAATGGACCAACCACCAGTTCCTAAACGTGTGCAGTCAATTTGGTCTCCACTATCTTCAAGCACAAGCCGTCCTAATACGCTTCCTTTAGCACTAGCTACGATATGGGTTGATTCGCGGTTAGTATTAAGAAGAGGGCCAATGTCATCGATGGTGGTGTCACTTTGCCTTTGTTCTTCAAAGAGTTTAACATCATTATAGAAAACTTCTCGTTTGGTCGCGTGAATGTCTTTTTCCAATAATTCATGAACAATTTCCAAAACACGAATGAGCCGGGTAACATCCTTGGCGGTTCGAAGGCTTCCCAAAGACCGTATGGTAGTTTTTTCACCTAACAGCAGTAGGTCATTTTCCTCATCCCAAACTATATTGCTGCCACCACGTAAGGGGAGTTCTAGTGACGGCGGATTGCCCTTACCTATTTCTTTGATGATTGTGCGTATTAGCCCATGGATCTCTTTGTGGAGTAATTCAGCATCTTTTTCGGTGACCACCCGAATGCCATGGGGCAGTTTCTGACTAGCTTGGATGCTTTGGAGGTTGGCTCGAAGTTTTCGAACAGCAGCTAATTGCCCATTGGCGGATCTTTCAGGTTTCTCGCCATGAGTATCCAATGTTGCATTCGAACTTGTTCGACGACGAAATCGGCTACTCATTCAACAGCCACCTCTTCAGTTTCTTCAACCGTATCATGTGGTTTAGACTCTACACCCGCGACTTTGGAGATGACTTGTTCAAGTTGTTGTGGAATAGCTTCAAGTTGTCGTTTGGTGGCTTTAGGATCAGAACCATGAATTGTCACAATGGACCGAGCGACGCGGCGTGCATATTTAAGTAGCACATCGGCTCGGCGTTCTTGTTCTCTTCGAGCGATAACTCGGACAATATGTCGCCGGAGTTTCCGGCCAACTTCCTCAAAAGCTAGTTTTAGTTCTCGTAGTAGAATATCATCTTCAGCAAGGGCTTGTTTGGATTGGGCTTTGAAGATTAGGTGAACGAAAGGTCCAACAACATTCGCAAATAATCGAACAGGCCCTGTCGGTAAACCATTACTAGCAATATCCATTCGATAATTACGCCAATTTACTGAAGCCGCAGCTTTCCAAATAGCACAATCAGAATTATCACGGAGCTTCGGAGTGCGGTTTACAAATCGGTAGAGAACCCCCACACCGGATTGATTTGATAAATTGGAATCATACACAGCCGCAACTTCCACAGCAAAGGCTAGACCTTTACTGCTTGTGGGTGGACGGCTTACAGCTTCTACAAACTCTGCTTGAAAGATTTCTTGGAGGGTTTTTCGAATGACTTCCTCACCTACAGGAACCACAGTTTCAGTGGGTGGAGCGTAATACTTCTCAGAGATGAAGCTTGAATAGAGTGCCTTCACTTGCCCCTGAGATAGGTTTTTGGGAGATTGATAGGATGTGAAAGGATCTTTTTGAAATTGCTTTGCCCCTTTAGAAATTATTAGATGCGCTTTACGTCTACTCAACCGACAATAACTCTTCTCCAAAAAATCAACGAGCGTCTTTTGCTGTGTATTACGGATGAGATCTTGGAAATCTCCGATACTAGTTGAAGCAGGATGGGGCATTGCATAGCTAGGTTCTCGTACAAAATCGCGTACGCGCCTAGGATAAATGTGGACTTCATCATAAGGATCGATAAAGATGATATTTACGTGTGCATTGAGGTAAGATGTCTGCTGAACATACTCATCTGCATATCCACGGCGATAAGGAAGATTAAGAAAAGATAGCTGAATGTAGGTTCCATGATTAAAGGACATTGGTGTTGCTGTTTCTTTAAGGACATAATCCTTCTTATTTTTACTAGTGGTAAAGAAAATTGCAGCATAACCTTGACGCTCCGAAGGATGCCGAGTAGCTACCACAATCGGTCGACCAGTAGTATTTTGAGCATCACTGAATGCACTGGATGCACCAAAGCCTTGACTACCTCGTGTTTGACATAGTTTGAAGCTCTTGCTACTGGCTAGGTAAAGTCCATATTGTTGGAGGTCCTTTTTGCTCATTCCGATGCCCGTGTCAAGGGATTCGAAACTATACATCAATAGATTTCTCCCAGCAACTTCGGAGGGGAGAATCTCTGGTTTTTCTAACTCTTGAAGAACCATCAGGACCACTGGTTCACGATTGATAATATCACGGATTGGTGTTGCAAGTCGCTTGATTCGGTCAGAAATCGCGTTGGCAGAAGTTGGTCGTCGATTAGTTTTCAGAGGAGGAGGAATTTCTGGGTAGGTTAACACCGCAGGTGGCTCTGGAAGTATTAAAGGGGCATTTTTAGGTTTAGCAATTCGCTGCCAGTAAAAAGTCTCGATGGCATCAAGTGCATTGTCACTAAATTCTGCACAATATTGAGTGAATTTGTGCATTTCCATAGAGAAGCCGACAAGCTGTGTTCGCTTTCGGAAGAATTCCGCGACTTCTCCTCGCCGGATTACACTATTGGTCTCTGTATCCTTAATTGTGGAAGATGTGGTTTTTGACCTGGAATTTGCCATCTGTTAATACCCCGGGTAGTAATTAGCACCGACTAAAACCTATAACCGTTCAGACAAGTGCAACAGTACCTTAAATCTTTGCGTTAGTATAAGAGAAGCTTTAGTTTGTTTGCGGAATGCTTTCAAACCTTGTCTGATTACGTTTAGAGGAGCTGGCGCCAATCGACTTTAGGGTGGATATATTTTACTCTGGCCAGAAGACACTTGCATTATCCTTTAAAATTAATGGGGGAGTTAGGGGGAACTGAACGCACTTGAGGGACTCTTCCCCAATTCAATCATCGCGTCCCGTACAACCTGAATATCTTTTAGAAAGACGAACTCATTGTGAGCATGATAATTTGTATTGTGCCGAATCGTTCCAAAGCTTACCACGGGGATCCCAGCCTGAGCAAGATGAGCGCCATCATTGCCTCCAAGATCAGCCCCAATTGGTAATTTTTGAGAAACAACTTTGTTAACTAACGAGGCAAAATGCCGCACGAATGGATGTTTAACGTTTGTATAGTATCCATTGACAGAACTAAGAATTTCAAAATCATGGATAGTCGTATTTTGTGATTTTGCGACCTTGGTTATGTAAGCTATCAAATCTGATTTTGCTTGTTCAGGATCCTCTTCAGGAGTAAGGCGCCGATCAAAACGTATTTCACATTCACCAGGAATGATATTCTCTTTTTCCCAAGCTTTAATCATTGTCACGGTAAATCGGCCATGAATTTTGGGATACGGTCCTTCAGGGGGTGCGTTAAACTGGCTTCTAACCTTTGAAACAATCTTGTGATAGTTTTTGAGCTTTTCAATATAAGCGGTGGCACGATAAATCGCGTTATCCGTCTTTTCTGGATAGCCACTATGACCACCTTCTCCTTTGATGGTTAATCGACCCCATAAAGCACCGCTTGCTCCAATGCTAATGAAATCGGGTGCACTATCGATAACGACACCAGCATTCCCTCGTATTCCTACATCTTCGAACAGATAGCCTATACCTGCGCGACCACCGATTTCCTCATCAACGGTAATAAGAAGTTTGATGTTTAGCTCAGGTTCTCCTTTTGCTAGTTCTCCCATCGCGCTTAATGCGGCAACAATATTGGATTTATCATCTGCGGCACCCCGACCATATGCCTTATCACCTATGACACGCAGTTGAAAAGGTGGAGTTTTCCATTCTGAGGCGTCTGCGGGTACAACGTCTAAATGGGTAACGAGCAGTAGAACAACATCTGAAGTGCCCTCAAGAGAGACCACCACATTTGGTCGTGATTCACCATCAATAGTAACATTGCGACCATCTAGGACCTCCGTTCCTAGTCCTAGCTGTTGAGCTGTAAGCCGAATCATTTCAGAGCATTCAGCATAGCCCATGCGACTATCATTCGTCACGGTAGTATTGATTTCAACGAGCTTTCGAAGGAGATTGAGCTCATATGCTAATTCCGATTCTGCCAAGACCTACTTGCCTCCATCAGTATGTGCTGCTTGTTATCGGTAAAAGGCAACAACTAACAGAACTGTTAAGTAGTAAAGATTTATAGGGATAGACAAACAACACATCTACAGG
>JBHLSA010000090.1:0-6994 GCA_048882025.1 Candidatus Thorarchaeota archaeon
GTTTCGTCCCTCTGGAAAGGAACTATCCTTTCACCCTGAGAAAGAACGAAAAGTTGCTTTTTCGGTATCTGCCCCTTCGATTGATATTGGACAGACCCAACGATACGCTTTATTGGAGAGAGGCATTCAAAATCGTCTCTCTTTGATTGCTATGGAAGGGAGATATCACTATCAGAATTTATTTTGTATACTGTTTATCGGTCTTCTGACAACAATCCTATATTGTCCTGGAGTTTTAGTATTGAATTCTGGATCAGATTCTATCAATGCAGGATTTGAACCTCGTCCGGTTATCCTTTGGGACCAATCCTATCATGGCTTCGGTGACTGCTATGCCACTTGTGCTTTAGAATTAGAAGATGGTTCTTTCATAATTGGAGGACCAGAAGAAAGTGGGGTCTGTTACAATATTTGTCCTATTTGGGGTCGTCTTCTTCGGATAAGTGCTAATGGAAGTCTTTTATGGTCCAAATCATTTCATCCCGAAGAATTCTCCCCACGAGCAATTTTGAACACAAACATATCTAGCGAATTTCTTGTTATTGGGAACTACTTCGAGGATGATTTTGACATAAATCGTAATTATTCGATTCGTTTACATCGACTAAATATTCATGGGAAATTTCTTTTTAATTTCACAATTACTCAGAACTCCTATTATCTGTGGCGTGCCATTCAATTAAGTCCTGATTCTATTGCCTTGATTACATATGATTCAAAGGTACTAATTATTAATCACTGGGGTGTCATTCTTTCAGAGCAGTCTTATCAAGAGCCAATGCAATTTGTGTGGGGAGCTATACCTTGTAGCGATTCCGGTTTCATGCTTGTTGGCGAATTATCATCTTCCAATCCGACTGCTCTTGTTGTTCTACGGATCGGATCTAATAACTCATTGGTTTGGAAACGTACCTACTCTCATCCTATAATTGATACCAGAGGCTATGATATTGAGGAATGTCCTGAAGGCGATTTTATAATAGTTGGCGAATTAGGCAATATTTCAACAGGCGCAAATGGCCAAATTTGGCGTTTTGATAGGAATGGAAATCTCGTATGGAACTCTACACCATCAATGTTTCCATCAGCAAGTTTTCGAACCATTCTTATTCATCCCGTAGATGGATATCTGATTGGAAGGCAGAAAGATAAAATGGGCTATTTACTCCAGGTAGATCATACAGGTCAAATAATCTGGCAAATATCACTTGGGATAGCACGATCTGAAACCTCTGCATTTTCTAATATTTTGTTTGAACTTATTCCCTTATTCAATAATGACTACCTGACTGTTGGAAGAATAATCAATCCTAGCAGCACATCAGAGTATATGTATTGGGCTGTTCGCTTCAACGAAACTTTAATGCCAACCTTTCCATTTGGCTCAAGTATTATAATTCTCTATATCCTCGGAGGGTTCATAATTTTCGGGATTTTAACTTTATTTGTATTCGTACTACAACAAAGTAAGAGCAAACAATAGCAAAATCAACGGCAGGGCAGCTTAACTGTATCGCCTTATGTTAGGTATTTTCATCATATGCGTTACAGTCGTTATCATTTTTGTACAATAACTGTTGACTGCAAATGCGTTGTTGTACATCAAACAGATTATAAAGAAGGACTATTTGTTATTGTAACTTCCATAGCACTCGACTTCGAGGTGTTAAGATGGGTTTATTCTCGACCTTCCTCCATTTACTATGGTATGAACAAGTCGCTATCTTAATGGTGATCGTTGCTGCGATTATTAGTCTAATTTATGCAATTTGGCTCCGTCGTGATGTTCTCAAACACGATAAGGGCACGAAAAAAATGCAAGAAGTGTGGACCGCTATCAAGGATGGAGCCACTGCTTACCTTCGTAAACAATTGCGAACCATTCTACCAATTGTTGCTGGACTCACGATTGTTCTCTTTCTCTCCGTTTACATTGTACCACCCAGCCTGGAAGCCCTCGAAGTTTTTCCACCTAGTGAAGGGTTTACCTACCAGCAAGTTCAGCTTATCATTGCTACAGGACGCGCTATTGCCTTCGTTATGGGTGCGTTAAGCTCTCTAGCAGTCGGGCAGCTTGGTATGCGCATCGCTATTGAATCCAACATCCGTGTTGCTTCCGCCTCTGGTCGTAGTTATCGAGAAGCTCTAAAAATCGCCTATCACGGAGGCACTTTCACGGGCATGCTCACTGATGGTTTAGGTCTTCTCGGCGGCACAATGATTTTTATTGCCTTCGGCATCTCAGCACCTGACGCCCTCCTCGGTTTTGGCTTCGGTGGGACTCTCCTTGCCCTGTTCATGCGAATTGGTGGTGGCATCTACACCAAAGCTGCCGATGTTGGTGCCGATCTTGTGGGTAAAGTTGAAGCCGGTTTACCAGAAGACGACCCCCGCAACGCTGCAGTTATCGCCGATCTCGTTGGAGATAATGTCGGTGATTGTGCAGGTATGGCGGCCGACATTTTCGAATCATACGAGGTTACTATTGTCTCTGCCCTGATTCTTGGTGTTGCTCTCTATGTTGTCACTAATCAAATCTTCTGGATCATCTTCCCACTAGTCGTTCGTGCTATCGGAGTTATCTCGTCTATCATCGGAACCTTCATGGTCGCTGTCTGGAAAACCGAGAAAGCTGAGAAAGCCATGTTTTATAGTTACGAAGTCAGCAGCGCTTTCACCATTATCGTTTCGTCCATTTTTGCTTACTTTTACACTGGCGACATACGCCTTGGCATTCTCGTTGCTGTTGGTGTTCTCCTCGCTGTTAGCTTTAATCCCCTCACCAACTACTTTACAAGCCATCGACACCGGCCTGTCGAAGAAATTGTCGAACAAGCTCACGGCGGACCTGCAACCATTGTCCTTAGCGGTATCAGCACTGGCTATGAAGCCGCTGTCTCAATCCTCATGGTCATCGTAGCCACATTCATCGCTGCCTTCCTTATTGCCCCTGAGTATGTCCTCTTTGGTATCGCTCTCATTGGCATCGGCATGCTCTCACATACTGGTAATAATGTAGCTATGGACAGTTATGGTCCAATTGCTGATAACGCAGGTGGGATTGCAGAGCTAACGGACATGCCTTCAGAATCACGAAAAATCTTGGCTGATCTTGATGCAGTGGGAAACACTACAAAAGCAATTACAAAGAACGTTGCCATCGCTTCCGCAGTAATTGCCGCAAGTGCCTTATTCTATAGTTTTGTCGTTGATGTAGCTCGAGCCGCTGCAGCCGCGGGTATTCCAAATCCTCTCGCGTTGGGAATTCGAATTGATAACCCCCTTGTGTTGTCAGGTTTACTGCTAGGTGCCGCATTACCATGGCTATTCTCGTCATTAGCTATTCGTGCCGTCAGCCGTGCCTCTACTCAAATTATTGACGAAGTTCGCGAACAGTTTAAGATCCCAGGGGTCATGGAAGGAACAGTGAAACCTCATTATGACCGTGTTGTCTCAATTACCACCGCGGCAGCCCAAAAAGAACTTATTAGCCTTACCATTCTTTCAGTAATTACTCCAATAGCCATTGGATTATTATTACAGGTTGAAGCGCTGGGTGGATTTCTAGCGGGGCTCATCGCCTCTGGACTACTACTCGCTGTTTACATGTCGGTAGCAGGGGGTGCATGGGATAATGCTAAGAAGTTTATTGAAGATGAAGTCTGTGCTCCCGATCAGGGTACTGGAAAAGGATCTGAACGGCATAAGGCCGCCGTCTGTGGGGATACAATTGGTGACCCACTAAAAGATACAGCCGGACCTGCATTGAACCCGATGATCAAGGTTGTCAACCTCATTAGTTTGATTGCAGCGCCAATTCTAATTACCTATCGCTTCTACAATCCAGGTTGGCCACCAATTCCCACCATTCTCTTGTGGGACCTCATTATTGGTGTGGTAGTTATATTCCTTGTTGGCCTTCTCATCTGGGCATTTCGCCGAAGTCGACGATCTATTCCACCCATCGCACAATGGGAAAGCCGAGAATAGTTCAGAGTAGACACACTCATCTTCAGAAATTAGCACTCGCCATTGAAGTGGTTATTGAATAAACTACTGTTCTGAAGCAAAAAACAGAAAATCAAAAATGAGACTAATAACTATAGTCTGATAGTACAAGGTGGTGGACAATGCTCTCTCAACCACGATATGTTATACTCATGATTTTCTTGGGAATTGTCTTGCTAATTGCTGGATTTACCCTTCTGGTAATCCCAGTATTCGGTGCTGTTTCTGCTTATTTCTTGTTGGCTTTAGGTGTGATTTTGCTCATCTTAGCAGGATGTCTCTCCCGAAGATAGATAACCCTCATTTTCCCGTTTGCCATAAGTATTCGTTCCTGAACCAAATCCCCTTTCTATACTAGAAAGTTGTGGAAATGATTCGGTCACCACGGCTTTGGCGGATTAGACACCTCAGAGATAATGAAAACATCGGAGAGGGAATGGTTTTCTAGGGGGGAGAGAGGTGCCAACACTTCTCGCCGCCATAGTGACCATGGCAGAAATTTGTATACCGCAGAGACCTAATCCTAACTAGAGAATATCTTGGCATCATATAAAGGTATATACTCTGCTCAAAATGACCCTCCTACTTACATTCCAAATGCAATGATTAAGGGTTGTCTAGCGAACTACACACTTTTAAGCGGGATAATAACTAGTCGCCTCAACCTATCTGAGGCAGATTACGATGGTTGATTTTGCTTTATCCAAACGGGAACAAGAAATTTTTGAGACTGCAATGGCATTTTCAAAAAAATGGATTGTACCCTATGCCCGAGAACTCGAAGAAGCTGATGAATTTCCTTGGGAATTGGCTCAGAAAGCTTATGATGCAGGGCTCATGAACTCTCATGTTCCCAAAGAATATGGAGGTCCAGCTCATTCAATGGTTGAAGAAACTCTTATTGGTGAAGCTATTGGCTATGGTGATGGAGGCATTGCGACTACCATTCTTGCCAACAATCTTGCCCTCACCCCACTTCTAATAACTGCTACACCTGCACAAATGGAGAAATACATTAAACCTTTCGCCACGAGTAAAAAGCCTCAATTTGCTGCTTTTTGCCTTACAGAACGTGAAGCTGGTTCTGACGCCGCTTCCGTCAAGACCACTGCTACCAAGGACGGTGATGAATGGATTATCAACGGTCGAAAATGTTTCAGCACCAATGGGCATGTTGCCAAATATCATAGCGTCTTCACCACCGTAGATCCCACTGCAGGTTACAAAGGCATGGCGGTTCATATGGTCGATACCGAACTCCCCGGTATCGAAATCGTCATGCTTGAAGACAAACTGGGACAAAGGGCTTCCTTCCAAGCCGAAGTCAAATACAACGATGTCCGCATTCCTAGCGATTGCCTCTTTGGAGAAACGGGGAAAGGCTTCAGATACGCAATGCAAACCCTAGACCGCACACGGGCGGCTATTGCGGCGCTTGGGGTTGGAATTGCTCAGCGCGCAGTTGATGAAGCTGCCATTTTCGCCAACCACCGTAGGCAATTTGGAAAACCCATTGGTGCATACCAAGGAATCCATTTTATGATTGCGGATATGGAAGCTCGGGCCATGCATGCCCGCTGGGCTACTCGCTATTCTGCCTGGCTGGTTGACCAAGGTCAACGTAACACAAAAGAATCAAGCTGTGCGAAATTCTTTGCCACCGATGCTGCGATGCAAAACACTTTGGACTGTATACAAATTATGGGCGGTTATGGGTATGCTAAAGAGTATCCTGCAGAACAGATGATGCGTGGGGCAAAGCTCACTCAGATTTATGAAGGGACAAATCAAATTCAACGGATGGTAGCAGGAACTGCAATTCTGAAAGAAGCGCAAGTGACCGAGTTGGATACTGGATTTCGATTGAGTTATCCTGGGAATGATTATCCCGATCCATGGGGGCCTCGTGAGGGTGAAGTTCCGGATTTCTGGGGAAAAAGCGAATCTAAGAAAAAATAAATTCACCAGTTTGATAAGCGATTAAGTGTTCTATGAGCATAATTAGATCCACTTATACAACGTATTCCAAAGATAACCATAATTACATCTAAATTAAAAAATAGGTTCGTTCCTCAAAGTAGGTTGAAGACTTGTAACAAAGTATTTTCTAGTTTATTTTAGAGAGCAGATTTGAAGCTCACTTGTTTTTCGTATACTGATGGGCTTGTCTTCGGCTAAACACACAAATACGATGTAGGATTAAATATCTAATGGCACATTCACCTATTGACGAGGGTAGGGATTCTTGCTAGATGCAAAAGATTGGGTGTTCATTGCTGTTGTTCTGGTGATTTCGGGATATTTCCTGCCCATGCTCTACATCACCCTCTTACCAACAATCACTTTACATTGGATAGATTCTCTTCTCATCGCCTTCTTAGCAACACCAAGCATTGGAACCCCTAGCTTTATTTGGTGGTTGCTTCCCATTCCCCTCATTCTTGCCATCATTGGGTGGGCTGGCTTCTCCTATCGACCCCGCCTTGCGTTTCTCAGAATCGGTTTTTATCCTTCGAGCCTCCTCGTCATTCTACTTATTATACTCTTGGTTTACATTGCTACATTTCAAATAATCTTAATTCCCATTAACGCAGTCGTTTTCACTTTTGCCGCTCTAGCCGCACATCAAGCCAGAAAAAGACAATCTTTTCTCCAAGAAAAAGCGACTGACAATTGAGAAGTATCTGATTAGGAAAATTCTCATTTTTTAATGGAGCTATTCTAGATGTAAAGATTGTTATCCATAGAAATGCAAGGAAGCTAAAAATTGGCTACTTCTCTCATCCGTTCATAAATTCCGAAATATCGATTTATATCCGGAATATTATAAAAAAGATGCACTAGAGCCGATAATAGCTAATCTAATCATCGGCTCTAAAGCTAATGATATGGGGGCAAGGTTACTCTTTCTTTGGTTTTTGGCGGAGCTGTTTTACAGGCGCTGGTTGTCCAGCTCCTGCAAGACCTGCGAGACCCACGATTTGAC
>JBHLSA010000091.1:0-6978 GCA_048882025.1 Candidatus Thorarchaeota archaeon
TCTCCCAAGGGCTCATCTCAATTTGTGGCGTACATATTCTGAACCTGAGAAGGCTAGGAAACACTTATGCGGGATTTGGTATGGTATATATTTGAGCTCAGTTTTGTAATAGTAATTTAACTCCAGGGTGTGGAGAGCTTGAGTACTGAATGGTACACGGCTAAGATCCGTGGTTATGTCCGTGAGGCGCGTAAGAAGAAGAACTTAGAAGATTATAATTCAGCAGGAATTCTTTATCAACGGGCAGCACGGATTGCTCATAAGGTGAACCGATCGCCAGACAAATATCAGGCTCTAGCCCTTTCCTGTTTTGAGATGCAGGTGCAAAATAGCTTGGGATCCGAGAATTTTTCTGAAGCGGCAGAGGCATTGGAAAAAATTGCTAAAATCTATGAAGATTCTGGTGATAAACAACTGGCGGCAGAACTTAGGCTTCAAGCGAGTTATCTACGCTTAAGAGGTATTGAAACCCTAGTTAACTAGGGTTGAAGTGAAATGTTATCTGGGTATCGATACGTCCTTTCATTTGATTTTGTAAGTGTTATACTCTTTTGTTAACAGCGATGTTTCAATCTTCAGTGCGTTCGCGAATTATGACCATGAAAAGCAAAACTAACCCAATGGCGACAAAGACATCGCCGAGTTGATGGAGGAATAAACTTTCGATGGTGATAAGGCCAAAAAGAGAAGTAAAACAAGGTATGCCTGGTCCACTAAAAGAACAGCTCATTTGGGATATGAAGGCATAGCGCATCACGGCAAGTCCACAAACTAGAGAGGATAACCCTATGAGTGCAACCAATACCAGTATCCGGCTTTCTCTTATCCAAATTTGCAGGCGATGAATTATTCTAAACCACTGAATAGGATCAGAGGCGGTTGATGGAGTAGGTGTTGATCCCCGATGCATCATGAGGGTGAAACCCATCAAGATCAGACCAATGACAAAAAACACAATTCCAATATAATGCCACATGTCAGCGAAGACTCTGAAATAAGGAAAGAGTGACCATTGGATAACAACGTGGTATCGAAGAGCAAAAATGGCTTCGTCGAGACAGATCCAGACAGCAAAACTAAGGACAAAGAAGGGGATAAAGGCAAGAGAGAAGAATACCCAGTCGCGATCTATTGTTAGAATACGATCCAGTCGTTGCCGCCATTGGCTCTGTTGATTTGTATCCATTATTTTAACCGCCCGAGTTGTGCTAAGATCCCAATCAGTACTTTCACAGAACTAATGGAAAGGATGAAAAGTAAACCAAACATCACTAGCAAATTACCAAGTATATGTAGCTGGATTGGTGAGAGTTCAAAAAGTAGAAACACATAGATGGGTGATGGAATTGTGCCTTTTACAAATTCACCTAAATACAAAAAGGCTTGATGTGAACAAAACCACACACCCATGCAACCTAGGAAGAGACCAAAGAATGCTATTATGGCAGAGAAATCGGAATAACTAAAGAGCCGCACTATTCGAGTTTGCATCCTTTGTGATGTTCCATCCAATGCTTCTGAAATGACAAGGGTTAGGGTGATTGGTAAATACATGAAAACTAAACCAATTGAGGCTAGGGCGATTCCAATGTCATGAAGCTGTGTTAGTGTGAAAGCAGGGAAGAGCTCTGGAACTGGCCAGATGGGACCTAAGAGCAATATCATGAAAGCTTGCTCGATGAAGATTTCAATTGCAATGAAGACAAGCAAAAACGCAAAAATGCTAAGCCCAATAAACGCCCCTATTAACTTGCGTTTGGATTTCAATAAATCTAGATTCCCTGCATTTGGTTTTCTCACGGTGGTTGCCTCCCATTCATATTAGCAATTAGTAGAGTCACAGATTTCTTATATGATTCTCATCTAATTCAACCAATCGAGAGCACTTCCGTCTTCAAGTCTTCCTTATCCAACAAGCTTACCCACTCGTGTCAAGGCTTGCATCACTGAATACTGAACAGTTTATGAATTTGGGGGGATAGCAGAACAATGGCAGTGCAAATAATTCAAGATTTCTGAGCAACAATTATCTCAATTGGCAATCCAAACATATGCTGAATTTTACTTTTACAAATTTTAAAACCGGATTCCTTTAAGGCTTGTTCACTATAGATGGGTCGACAGTCGACCCATTGAGGGAAGAAACGATTAACCCATTCGTAAAGTCGTACCATTCTTGTGGTTCCTTGGCATTTGGATAGTGCAACTACGCCAATTTGCCCGCCAGATTTCAGAAGTCGCCTACATTTAGCTAGCAAGAGTGGGATTTCTGGCGTATCAAAGAGTTCAAGAGTAAATGACATAAATATTGCATCAAACGTTGACTTTGCAAGAGTTAATTCCAGCGCATCAGCACAAAGTAAGTTGACACGAGTTTCTAATCCTGATGTCTTCACACGGTGTTGCGCAATTTCATACATTTTTGGGGAAATATCGATTCCAATAACCTTACCAGTTGGTCCCACTTTTTTAGCTAAGGCTAGGATCATGTGGCCTGTTCCGTAGCCAATCTCTAAGACAATTTCACCAGGCACAATATCAAGGAAGTTAACGCCGAACTGTGCATATTGCCTTTCAAGTTGGCCACCAATCCAATCATAGAATCGGCTGTATCGGTCATAAGTGCGTTTTGCCTCAATTCATGGACGAGTGACTCGGTTGATTGAATATTCTGCTTGGGACATACAAAGAACCTTACCAAGATTCTTGAGATTCTTAACCCTGATTGAAGATAAAAGGGCTCCTAGGAATTCAAAAAAAGAGAAGGAAAAGGATTGTAGAAATTCTACAATCCCCTTTTAGATTACTTGATGCGTCGTCGTAGCAGCCAAATTACCAAGAGGATAATAATGATTAGAACGACGATTATGACGATGAGGACAAGCCATTCGAAAGGTAGGGCCGGGAGAGGTGATAGGAAAAGCCCTTGTCGAGCAAAGTAGATGTCATGATCTATTCCATTGCGACCATCAGTCCACACAATACACATTGTACCATCTGGAGCTGGACGCATACAAAAGTAATCTCCTGGCCGAGTAAATGTCAAAGGGAAACCAACTTCAGAGATTCGTTCATTCGGTGAAAATGTAGTAGCACCATCAGTAGAATAGCTGTAGTAGATGTTCCACCCACCTAATCGTGCGTCCAACCATGCTACATGGATGCTGTCATCATCTGCAATATACATTTCGACCATTCGCTGCATACCGATTGAATCATCGTTTACTTGGACCGGGGTACTCCATGTTAAACCCCCATCAGTAGATTTGATTACATAGATTTCACGATAATTGGGGTCTATGCTTGAGCCTGCGCTATAGGCTACATACACATTTTGCTGACTATCAGTATTAACAACCGTAATGAGGTCAACAAGGTCATAGAATGGATTAATTAGTACACTTGGTGACCAGGATAAGCCTCGGTCACTTGATTTTGTGAGAAAGATTTGGTTGTTGGGTGCTTCTTCTGTAGTTCCATTAATGTAGGTTATAAAGAGAGTGTCATTGGAAGAACAATGGATGTAGGGAATCGCAGGAACTGCAGGAATGATTGTCGGTGAAAAAGAGGCACCACCATCGGTGGAATTTGTAAATCGGAGGTCATAATCAGTGATTTCATAGTTTTGATTCAATGTAAAATGATCCCACACAATGTAAAGATTTCCTTCAGAATCAACACACGCGGTTTCCTTATCATCAAATTCGGGAGTATCCGCCGCATTCACAGGAGGAGTCCAACTCTCACCACCATCAATAGTTTTTGCGACTCCTACGCCTTCTGGTGGATTATTGACTGCGATGTCATTAAATTCAATCCAAACAAAATAGGCATTATCATTTGCATCGGCTACTAGCCAAGGGTCAGATTGGAAATTATTGGAGGAGAGTCGCGTCATAAGTATGTTAGGGGTATAGGTCCTCCCGCCGTCTGTGGAATAAGCAAACCCCACTCGGCGTCCAGGTCCATCATGCGACTCGGCTTCTTTCCAACCCACAAGGATTCGACCATCACTAAGAATCGCTAAGGTTGGTTCAACCTGATCAGTATATGGAGATGTTCCATCAGTCACTCGAATATTTGTACCAAACTCCAAACTATTGTTTTGTGCAAGTACTCTAGACGATTGCCCAACCAAGGCAAAAGGCACCATTAAAAACTGGGACACTAGGAGCAAAGATATTAGAAAAGTGCTACTTGCTTTCAACACTTATCACCAGCTCGGTGTAAATTTACTAGTTTCCCCGCAGGGAACGTGTAAAATAGTCATGGGAACCGGCAAGTTCGGAATATTACACCTCAAAAACACAAGTGTACGACACATTTAATACTGAACTTCTTAATCGTTATTTGAATTACTTGGCTTTGAGTAATTTTTGAAATATCGAGGTTACAGATATGCGTGTTAACCGTAATTTCTTATTCCTTATTGCACTTTGCACATTGCTTCTTCCTTTCTTGTCTAGTGGATTTCCAGGAATTCAAACGATGCCTCCGGTTATAACTGCAGCACTACCTGCCCCAACGGTGACGCCACAAATTCTTTACTTTTCTCAGTTTGCAGATAATTCTCCAGGCGGTGAAGTCTATAATACTTGGCAAGCGATCAATGATACTCATGGCACCGACTACATTCGAACCAACCTTACATCATATACGAATCTTGCAATCGAACTTCCCTACCATCATATTCTTCTCATTCCTGAACAAGAGCTGATTTATTCAGAAAATATCACTGCCATCGCTGCAGCGTGGCAGACACCACTGAATGATTTCCTGAGTCAAGGTGGAATTATAATCGTCATGACCTTCTACAGCGTTAACTTTGGACCTATCGCGTCTGCGAATATACTCAATGAGACAGGTTTAATGGACATCCAAGGCTCAACACCTGCCACGGGATCACCTGTCATTATTGTTGATCCTACAGATCCTTTAGCTGATGGAGTTGGAGGCTTTACAGCTCCAGATGGTAGTGCAGGTTTAATCACGACAGAGACGGGAATTGTGGCCAATGTTAGTAGTTTGCCCATCGTCCTTCACAAACAAATTAGTATGGGACACCTAGTGCTTATGGGCATGGATTTCTATAATCGAGATCCTGAAGCAGATCTAATTCTTCGCAACGCCATCCGTCTTTTCCAGCCCCCTTCGGCACCTGTTCTAACGGATCCCGGAGCAACGATTTCAGGCTTTCAAGTTCCCCTCACCTGGACTGCAGCAACAGATACCGATGGAATCATTGACCACTATGAAGTACAAACAAGCGCAGATGCAGGCTTTTCAATCATTGGTCAAAGTGGTACGACAACGGGGCTAAGTTACAACTTCACCTTTCTCTCAAATGACACCTACTACTTCCGTGTCCGAGCCATTGATAATAATACTTTAGCTGGTCCATGGAGTAACATAGTGAGCACCTACATCGAAATACCACCGATTACTTTACCAGATATTCCTGGGTTTCCAATCGAAGCTATAGCCTTAGGTCTTGTCCTTTCTTTGGGAGTGATTTTTGTCGTGCGCCGTCGTAAACAACAAAAGGTATCTTCTTAGCAAGATACCTTCCACCCTCCTTTTTTCTTTGGCTTTTATCAACCCAGTTATGAGGAACACTCATACTAAGGATGCGTTGAAATGATTTGAGATTTTAGTCTTCGACACACCGACATCTTCATGTGTTGATTACATTTCAAAGCCGGTTTTACCTGTTCCCCACTTATCTAAAGCGACTTTTAATTCTGGATGGTCTTCTGCATAATCCTTCAATGAAATTCCTTTAACAGTGGCATCGATAGCTTGACGAAATGCGCGAGCGCCAGCAGAAGGTCCTCCATGCTCAGCAGGATATGCATGGATGCCACCACCTGTGCCAATCATAATATCAATACCCAAGTCTTCAACAACCATGGGTACATGTCCTGGTGTGATACCACCACTGGGCATGGGCATTGTGGGTTTGATGTGATGGAGTGGATAATCCATAGCCCGAGCCATTTCAATATACCGTTGTTTTAGCAAAGGAGCTTTGCCATAGGGGGCAGGAAACACTTCGATATCGATACCTGCTAGCCGGGGTAACTTACCAATAATCAAAGAGGTGGAAAGCCCACTAATTGGGGAGTAGCTCATGGCACCGGCAATATCCATATGTCCTAAGACGGGAACATTAATGCTGGGATCGTCTGTTACCTGTCGAACTGCACTGTAACCAACAGCCAGATAATTAACCATGAGAGCATTGGCTCCATGTTCAATGGCAGCCTCGGCATTCTCCATGAGTTTGGGAATCCGGTCAGTAATATTAACGGTATAGAGGGTTTTTTCGCCTTTCTCGGCATTCGCCTTATCAATAGCATCCATGTAGAGGGGTAAACGTTCGGTGATCCGGTTGAAGACAGGATCCGCGATGAGCTCATCATCCTTGATAATATCAGCTCCACCCCGTGCGGCTTCATAGAGTAACTTGGCTCCAACCTTAGGCGGATAGCCCGTGCAGGGTTTAATCATGTTATTAAGAAGTGGACGTCCTTTCACGCCTAACACTTTGAAAACTCCCTTTGTTCCAAACTTGGGACCTTGAAAGCCTTTCAACCAGCTTTTTGGAAACCGAATATCAAGCACCTTGACCCGCCCACCCATGCTAATATTACCCACAACAGTTGAAAGGAGCATGGGAATTTGTTGACCAAAATTCACCCAAGGAAATGCAACTTGTACAATATAATGGCGATGGGTGACATCCTTTGGCTGACTATACTCTGGATAGGGTCCCTCATAGATGCCAATAACCTTGGCAACGTGTTTTTTTCGCATTTGGGGTGTTTCACCAGGAACAAGCACCCACGTTCCGGTGCTCTGCTCAACTGCTGCCATCTCGCAGATATCTTTTATCGGGAGACCAATGGGGGCACCAAAATAATAGGTTGCAATCACATATTTTTCCGGATCGATTTCGTCGGGCACTGCATTGGGTTG
>JBHLSA010000092.1:0-6924 GCA_048882025.1 Candidatus Thorarchaeota archaeon
ACTCCTACCAATGCTTGGCGAGGCAATTCGTAATTTTGAATACCGCCAAAAGTTTTTGAAAAAAGCAATGGAAGAACAGGGAATCGATTTTAAAAACTGATTAACCGTTTATTCATGAAAAACAGCCGATTTATATAATTAGGGTAAAAAAAGCAGCCGACACAAAGGTTTTTATAGTAGATGACGCCAGACCTCAATTTAGCGGCGTTTCTTCTGGCGTTTGAATGTTAGGAGAAGCCGTTTAGTTTCGTTGGAGGAACTAACATTGGCAGTAGATAAAATTGTTAAGAAGGCTGTTGCTGCAAAAGCCCATAAAATGGGATTCAACGTTTCTGGTGATGCTTACAAAGCAATCGATGACGCAGTTGAAGCAATCATTACAAAGGCCACACATCGAGCAAAAGCCAACAAAAGAAAAACTCTGATGCCCCACGACTTTTAGAAGCAAATTATCCTTCAGCTTGTCGTGATGGGTTTGGGGCAATCTCGCCGCTCGTTCTGAGGGAGGTTGTCCTTACCCTCTTTTTTATTACCCCTTTAGTGAGTTTTCATCAGACTGAGTCGACTCCTTTATATCAGGGCCGCCTCGAAGTCGTTGAAGCAACCGCAGACCAATGTAATCGCGAAATAGTAAATAGAGAGAAAGGAAAGTTCCAACAAATCCAATGGCAAGAGCTGCAAAATAAAGAAAGTTGCTGGCATAACTGAGAAAGAATATCAATGGATAGGGTCTAGGAATACTGTAGAGGTGAAGCAGGGTGATTATTCCAAAGGCACTGGGGCAGGCAAAAGGCATTGCAACCATAGGAATAAATTCGACGATAAGTAGCAAAATAGTAGCGATAATTCCTCCAAGAGCCAGAAGTATGATTGTGGGGTTAAGAGGGATACCACTCATTCCTGACACAAGTAATAGGGTTTCAGCCATGTTGACCAGTAAAGTAAGAAAAACTGTTGCCATACAGGTTCCTAGAAGCCAACTAACGAGATATTGGACCCAAGAAACGTGCGCGGATTCAACACCGAATAGAGCTAGAAAGGAACGGTTGTAACGGAAAATGGCTCTAAAATAGTCACGAGTAACGAAGATAATAGGAGCGAAAATAGTAATCGCAATTGTAGCTAGAAAGATCAAAGTGTAACGTACGGCAAGATCCATGTTGAATCA
This sequence comes from Candidatus Thorarchaeota archaeon, assembly GCA_048882025.1. Taxonomy (GTDB): domain Archaea; phylum Asgardarchaeota; class Hermodarchaeia; order Hermodarchaeales; family Hermodarchaeaceae; genus Hermodarchaeum. The sequence goes on from JBHLSA010000092.1 coordinate 1,169, forward strand.
CGTCTACTCAAAATCATTCTAGAGAATGGTTGTTCTCTTTAAGCTTACGTGTAAAGAACTTTTTCAGTTTTTGAGTGAAATACCCACGCAAGCGGAATTTATAAACTGTTATGCTAAATATGGAGTGGATTGTAGCGGTGCTAATGGATTTTGGTGAAATCAAGAAATGTCCTCAGTAACCGATGCCCTCACGATGGTTTTGGAAGATTTGAATAGTACAGGACGTGTTAAAGCCAGCATTGTGGCAGATGAAGAAGGGTTTGTCATTGCTTCAGCTGTTCGACGTGGTGTTGATGAGAAAGTCACAGCTGTGATGGGAAGCATTGTGCATAATGCGGCTGAAAGAGCGAGGGAAGAATTAGCGCTGGGGGCCATGCGTGATATTACAATGCGGTGTGAAGATGGTATTCTTGTGTGTAAGTCCACTCAGATGCAAGACGGACGCCACATAATATTAGCCGCATTAGTGCCACGAAATACACGTTTCTTCTTACGAGCAGTAAATAATGCCTTGCGAGAAATTCGTGAAGCATTGCGTGTGTTAGATCTCTGAAGATATCCCCTACCTGATTACATAAAACACTTTGAGGTGCTTTGACTGGATTGGTTACGAAATAGTGAAGGCGCTTTAACAGCAATGCAAAATGGCCCTCAGCTACGACACCTTTTGGAGACCACTTATGCTAAGACGATATTTGATTCAACTGAAATTGCAGGATTAATTCAGGACCGAGAATTCTTGGATTCACTAAAAACCGGAAAGTTGATTCAAAAAGAGGCAAACAATCAATGGACATTTTCAGGTTTTGCCAAAGTTCAAATAGCAATTCGAGCATTACAACTTGGCGAACCACAACGGGCAATCCTACAGGCACTAACCTGGCAAGAATTCGAAGAATTTGTTGCATGTGTCTTTACATTTCATGACTTCGAAGTTCATCATCGATTTCGATTTTCAACCAATCGTCGATTCGAAATCGATATTGTAGCGGGACGAAACCCCATAATGTTCTGTGTTGATTGTAAACAATATGGAGTTCGCTTAGGAAAAACCGCGGCGCTTAAAACCGCAAGTGAAGAACAGCTTTCCCGAACAAAAACCCTCGCGACTAATTTCGTACGTTTTCAGACACAGTTGGGTTGTCTTGATTGGCAAAAGCCTTTGCTTACCCCATTATTGGTGACTATGCTTCATGAGGACATTCAATTTCACGAACAGATCCCAATTGTACCAGCAGCCCGTCTTAATGCTTTCATCTTAAATTTTGAAGAAAGACTCGATAATCTGCAAGTTATTAGACCGAGTAATGCTAGACAACAACGGTTAATCTAGAAAATTTTCGCATCTCCGCCATGTTTTGCTAGCGCACAATTTAAAATCCAAAGGAAGTCATCAAGAAGTGCGATGAGCTGATCAAGGTTTTCATGAGATTGTGAAGTGAGAAGAGACCCACTTTCATTGATTATTGAATGCCCTTCCTCGTTGAGAAAGATTTGAACTTGTTGTAAATTTGAAAAGAGCGTTTTTAGTTCATCTCTACGTTCCTCATAGATACGCTTCTCCCCAACTCCGCGGCCTGGCCCTCGCCGTGCGGGTGGGAGGGAAATCGTTTCCTTTTCAAGTTTGGATGGGGGGCTTTTGGAATCTGTAAACTCGTTCATTTTTATCCTCCTAGATTTTTTTTAACATGTAAAGGCTGATCCCTCTGGAGTTTCCAATTCATTAGATTTAGGTTCTACGTGGTCAAAAGCAGTTGGAAAATATTCTCTATGCCATGTCCATTGTGAAAGATTTGTGTCAAAGCGACAGCGTTTAAGAACCTGATTTATTATGAAATCTTTAGACCCGTTCCCATAGAATATCGCCGCATCAAACTCATTCTGGTCAAGGAACAGTCGCCCTAATTCACGACCAACCTTGAGGGCTAAACCGTTTGGAAGTCCAAATGCTACAATGCAACCAGGCGTGGGATGCTGAAACACGGTGCCACCATACATAGGTGCTTCACGGCAGCCCGCTAGAAAGTTTTCAACCATTTGATCACTTCCCTCGAAAATGATGAAAAGTGTTTCATTGAGACCTAGGTGAAATAAGCGAAGATCTGGTCGATCGAAAAATATGTGTTGATTAAATAGTGCTCTTTGTCGCCGTCGAATGATATGAATAGATTCACCTAGGAGTTGGGCAAGGCTCTCAGCAGAGTTATCTGGTGAGATATAAGGTAGGAGCTGATAATCAAGTGGATCTAGTTTAGCAGCTTCAATATTAGGCTCACTGTATTCGTAGATGTGCGGTTGTTTTAATACCTGACCGTAACCATCGCGTATTAGGATATCACGGAGATATCTAATCCAAGCCACCCAACGGAATCGTTCAGCTATTGGAACAGCTGAATGGTGTGCTAGGTAGCTACGGAGATTATAGCCATTGAAAACACCAGTTAGGGGATAATAGCGATACCGAAGAAGATGCCCCATTCCAACCAGCTCCTGGAGCCATTCTTCTAATCGGCGAAGTCGTAATCTCGGTAAGACATAGCTAAGCAAATAGGGCGCCATCGCACCACCGAAACGATGAATTTTTCGTAAGTAAGGGCACTGCTCAACATAGTGGTCAATACGGCTGCCAGGTGCAGGATAAGCTAAAACAGCAACATGGTTAAGTCGGATGTGAGGATAATTCACACGATAAAACTGAGATAAAAGAAATTTTTCTCTGAAAATTCCCATGTATTTACTTAAAACTCCCAAAGATAGAGAAGATAATTCTTGTAATTGCTTTAATGTAGCGAGGGGATTCTCCTGAATGAGATGAAGAATACGGAGTTCTTGCTCATTTAAAGGCGACACAAAATTCAACATAAATGTTTCAATTAATTCAACGTATTCACGTGTAGTTAACGGAGTGATAGCTGGCTCTAATTCATCGAAATAGGGAAGAATCCGACCAAGAAAAGTTCCTTGTGTGACTCGATTGAAAAGTGGAAATGAAACAGGAGCATTATAAACGACATCACCAAAATATCGACGGGGTGAAACAACCGGCCACAGTTTCAGAAGTTGTTCTTGTTCACTTTCTGTCATATACTGATACCCACATAGAAGCCCAAGATCACCACTTTCAGGGACAGCGCGAACGATCTTTGGGAGTAGGTTACAATACATCTCACGATAAAGCACGCTGCTAAGCAGAGGGGGTCGACTGAAGAGCTGGATGGCTAATCGTAATTCATTGTTTTTATATGAACCACAGAACTGAGGAGTGGTGAGCCCTTCATCATTATAGAAACGGATTTTATTTGGAAGAGAGGGTTGACGATCAGTTAACTCAGTGATTTGTGCTCGAATGGTTTTCAAGCGTTTCTGCACCTGTTGCCGAAAATGTCGACGTTGATTCGAAGTAGGTATTTCTTCATGAAAGTTGGATGAACGCGTCGAATTTGCCAAGCCTTGTTTCGCCCCCTGCATGGCAGTGCTATAAAAAGCGGAAAAAGACCCTGAGGAGTATTTAAAGCCCACTAATGCTAATAAAATAGAGCCTCTTTACACCCCAAATTCAAAATAAATTAATTTAAAATCCCAAAATTATAAAATAAGACCTCATCATCACGATTAAGAGAGAAATCCCCTTCTAAATCTCGGAAAGGTATTCAGTATTAGTCGAATACCGAGATGCGGAAGATAGAAAGTTAAGATTGGAGACTTTAGAAAAAATATGGCTATCAGAACACATTTGAAAAACAGAGGGTGGATCCGTGTCAAGTTTGCCGCCGGGTGAGAGGATGCGCTTCACAGGTTCGATTCTTACAATCAACACATTCAGCACCCTGATGAACCCAGTAGTGATCAAATCGTTCAACAAACTGGTTTACAAATTCGAGGTTGTTCGTCCATGTGGCTTGCTCTCCAATTCCTGAAAGTCCTTTCGTAGTGAAATTAGCACTCCCTTCCATAACTTCAGAACCATCGACGATAAGAGCTTTAATGTGAATTTGTCCACACACAAGAATGTCGATGGAAGATGAAGCTTGCAGGAGTTTTTCAATCGCGTCCCGGAAATGATACCCTGCAGCTCCAAAGCCTTCTGGTTCTCGGATGATGATCCGAACTGTGACACCGTCCTTTGCCTTTTCTGTGAGGCGATCTATTAAGTTGACTTCACAACTTTCACTGCCAATCGTAATGGTTCTCACATCAGTGAAATTCTCTACCATAAGCCGGATGCTTTCCGTTGCACGATCCAGCATTTCAACAAGAGTGCAAGCGATAGAGATGCCGGTAAGTAGTTGGCGGATAGAGGCCTCTTTTTCTTCACCCACCGCAGGAGTAATCAATTCGTCATTAGCTTCATTTGGCTCAATAAAGCCTATTTCTTTAGGCTCAGGGCCATTTGGTTCTTTCTTTGTGGGTTGAATCGATGGAAGAGCATCGGCTGGAAAGAAAGTGTCTAGGGCCTCAACAAGATCCATTGGAAGAGGTTCTTCGCGACGGAGAACTTTAGTGATTTCAATCATGACTTTAGCTCGACGCACTGCGACCTTGGAAGCCTTACCAGTTGAATGCTTAGCGATTTCGTTGAATGCTTCAGCAGCTTTCAGTGCAGCTTGGGAGGCACGTAAAGAATCTCCTTGTCCCATGAATTTACGTGTAAGAAGTAAAGCTTCTCGAGCTACACGACCCAGCCGCGAAGTGCTCATCTAAGGTCCCTCAATCTAGCCAACAATGTAGCTTGCAGGCTATAACATAAGAAGTTATGGAACTGAATGGTAAAACTCTATTTCATTTGAGAGGAACTTTGTGGAGTGAATTTTAGTATAAATTTAACCTATTAATTGATGACGGGTTCTTCGTTCGTTGTAAAGCCAAATAATTTTCAGTTATTGAGTTGCTTGTTGTTGATTTGCGCTTTGAATATTTCTAGTACCTGAATTTCAAATTTCTTCAAAGAACCAAGATTGTAGACAAGCCAAGGCCTAGGCCAATAAGGAGTAAGATAAGGGTAAGCTTAGGTTTGAAATGAAAAAGGGAGGAGAGAGTGATGAAGGGAACTGGGAAAAGCATGATTAGAAAGTTTAAGGTCCAGTGATATGTGTAGGGATGGAGAATGAAATTTATGACAATGAAGGCAATGAGAAAAAAACTCACAACACAAATGTCGTAAGAAAGGCGTGACCAAGTGTGAAGGTCTTTATTTTGCGATGAAGATATCACAAGAAATTCTTGTACCTGCGTCTTTTGGGTATGATCATGGCAATAAAGTGTCGTTGACGCTGTTTGGGAAGGTTCCTGTTCTTTGGAATTAAATAACAACAATACTTCTTGACCTCTGGATGTGGAATTGGTCCTGTTTCTTGATTGGCGATAAACATGAAAGGAAATTATATTCTCTACGAGGAATATAATGAGGAAAATAATGGCGAGGGAACTAGTCAGATCTAGCATTTGTCTGGTTACCTTCAGCATAGATTGATTGAATATCTTCTGTAAGATGTTGAAGAAGGCGTTGAACCAAGTGGGAATTTTCTGCAGGAATAATGAGATGGATTTCTTGGCCTTTCTTTTCCCAAGTCACGACAACACGATTATTGGAATCACGATTTGGCCTAATTGTGACTAATCCTGATTGTCGCACAGCGCCGATTAACTGGCGTCGTATTTGTGGATTAGCTACTACAATTTTCGCGCCTTGCGCTTCTGAAAGAGTACCACAACGAATCTCTCTAGCATCAACACCGGTGGGGATTAGAGGTGTTAGG
>JBHLSA010000093.1:0-6865 GCA_048882025.1 Candidatus Thorarchaeota archaeon
GAACACCCGCATTATGTGTGCCGCTAATAATTCCGTCACGAAGTTCCAAGGTTCGTCGTGCCTTAGAGGCTATTAGTTGGCTGTGGGTAACGATTAGGAAAGCTGTACCATAATGATCATTGAGTTCTTTGAATAGATCAAGAATTTCTTCGGCATTGATGAGATCAAGATCACCTGTGGGTTCATCTGCAAGGACGAGGGCAGGATTATTCATAAGTGCACAGGCAATAGCTACCCGTTGGCGTTCGCCACCAGATAACTTTGCAGGAATATGGTTAATTCGATTCTTTAACCCCACGGCTTCTAAGAGCTCCATCGATCGTTTCTGCCGCCAAGCTTTAGGAAATCCAGCAATTCGGGCACTAAGCTCAACATTCTGTTGAGCGGTTAAGTGAAGTAGCAAATTATCCACTTGGAAGACAAACCCGATGAAGCCCCGACGAGCATTGGTAATGATTCGATCATCCAGTTTAGCGATGTCTTGTTTGATATTGGACCAATAAACTTGACCGGCGCTAGGGCGAATGGTTCCCCCAAGGATATTTACTAACGTAGTTTTACCACTTCCTGAAGGACCTACAACGGCTACTATTTCGCCTTGAAAAATCTGGAAGGAAACTCCCCTTAATGCAACGGTTTCAATTTCCCCAGTTTGATATATCTTGTAGACATCATCTGCCATTAAAACTAGATTTTCAGGAATCTCAGCAAATTCTTCCTCCTTAATCAAGCCGCTGATGAGGTTGTTTGGTGTTTTCATAATTATCTTCACCTGATTGATTAGAGATTGCGAAGTACCTTTCCAACATTAGTCTGCCCTGCACGGCGAGCAGGAATATAGGTTCCGATGCTTAGACCAAGGAGTACTACTACAAGTACTCCGAATAAGAGGACCCAGGGAATACCTAGTTGAAAGGGAATTACGTAGGGAAATGGAAAGAGGTTAAGCAGGATGGCCATAAGCAGCCATGAGAAGAAGAAGCCGAGTAACACAGCAACTAGGAAGGAAGTGAGAATGAGACCAATGAATTCTCCGATGACAATTGTGGTTATTTGCCATTGAGTGCTACCAACAGCTCGCATGATCGCGTACTCGGTTCGTCGTTCAGTAACGATTATTCCAACAAAAAGGGTGAGAGCGATGATACTGATAATTAAACAGGCTAGAAATCCAATTGAGAGCAGCCCAACTACGCCTCGGTTGAACAGATAGCCTTCAGGATAAGCGTTTTCTAAAGAAAACGTCATTGGGGAATAAACGGCGGAGACGAAACTAAGATTGTTTGCTAAGAGCTGAACTTCTTTGATATCCGCATTATCAGCTACGCTAGCCAACATGAGTCGCGTATTATCCATATTTAGACTTTCCAAAAAATGACTGTTAATTAATGCAAAGATTTGTGGAGTTTGAAATAGAAACCCGTCTGTGGGATCAGGAGGGCGCGAGGGATCATCGGGGTCAAAATAGCCCAGTCCAGGAGCACTGTTTCCCAAGCCCACAATGACAAATGAAGCATCTCCTGCAATTCCACCTCCTTGCTGATGAACCGTTATAGCCAGGCTATTACCCACTCTTCTTCCAAGCCGTTCAGCAATTGTTCGAGGAAAGATGATTCCATTTGATGTGTTTTGAAGCCTGCTAAGAATTGTGAAGGGGGGTTCACCAACCATACTTGAAAGATCCCAATTCCCATTAGTGTAATAAGCTTCAGCATCTATACCATAAATCGTTAATGAGAACGGTCCAATTGAACCTGTTGTGAAGAGTAATGCAGTAACAGAGATAACACCAGGAATAGATAAAATATCACTCGTATAATTTTGAGGAACTGGACTGCTTTCAATTCGTAAATCTCCACCAATAAAATAGCTAACTTGCATTTGGGCATTTTCTTGAATCGTTTGGGCTTCAACCACAGCAAAAATTGTAATCGAGAAAGTTAATGTCAAAATAAGGAGGAGAGGAACAATCCGCTGGCGTCGGGCACGCATACTTTTTTCAAAGAGAACAGTTATTTCTCCGAAGACCGGCTGAAATCCACGCGTCATTCCCGCTATAATGTGGCGAACAATTCGTGAGCCTATATCACTAAAAAGTGCCCATACTGTAATTGCGTATATGAATTGCATAACAGCAACTAGAGGAGTAGCGGGAAGAAGAATGACAGTAGCTATGAGAAAACCTAGTAATGCTACGACAGCGATAGCGTAAATAATAGTTATGCTAAAATCAGCTTCGGCCGGTGGAGCGGTGCCAGTCATAGCTGGGTATATTTCAGCTCGAAGAAAAGACCGCACATAAATCATTGTGAAAATTAAAGGTGGAAGAAGACAAGCCATTAGCGCAACTATCCAGGTTAAAGGTTCAAGTCTTAGGTTAGCTAGAAATTGAAAGAATATCACAGGATTAAATTGTAAGAAGCCTTCAGAAGCGGCGATTAAAGATCCAATGAAAATACTAAGAGCCATACCCACACAGAGCGCAATTATTCCGGTGATAACAAATTCCACAATAAAAGCCGCATAAAGCTGGTGAAAACTAGCGCCTCTGGCACGAAGAATTGCGACTTCTGACCGTCGACCGTACAGAAAAATATTGGTTGCAAAGATTGTTAGAAAAATCGAGAGTAGAATAACAGGCAAGGCAATAACAGCTACAGTCTGGCGAGACTGACTAGCTAAAAGAGATTGTTCAAGAAGAAAAACTTGGTCTTCCCCTTCTACTGTTATTCTCCTTGGATACTGATATTCGAGTTTGAATTTTAGCTCTCGGATAATAGCAGGTACACTTTCTAATCCAGATGCAGTAACCTTCATGGGATTTAATTGAACGAGAAGTTTTGGATAAAGGAAATTGGCTGTAAGGGCATCCCGTTGCGACGAATTTAGTTGATTAAAATGCATGATAATGCCATCATTCCAACCAAAGATCCTTTCTTGAATTGATCCCGGATAATTTTGTCTAAAAGTACCTCTTGCAGAGGTATACAGAATTGTATCACTGGGAGTAATATTGTAAGTGCCAACAACGAGAAGATTTGTTATACTCAATGGGTCAAGGTCACCAAGAGTAATAGGTTCATCATATATGGTGGCAGTGGTGATGTCGATGTAACTTCCAATACTAATGGTTTGATTCAGAAGGGCATTCGCATCCTCAACTACTCGTGTACTGACTAGACACTCACCAGGGGATAATTCAAAAACGCCATCAAAATCATACTGTTGTGCTACTCTGTGAAGAAAGGAGTTTTCAACAAAAAAGGTTTGAAAATCTTTTATCCCGCGGGTATAAGGAAAAGAAAGATATGGAGTTGTTGAGTTCCAATTAGTGCCGTTGAGAAAGCCCACTGAGTGATAAATTACATCAGAATCTTGGTAAACAGGTTGGGCTGCAAACCAATTTTTTACATTAAAAATGAGCTGAGGATCAATAGGAGATTCGTAAACCTGTTGAACTTCGTATTGGTAAAGATTCGATTCAAAATACTCGAGAGTTTCAATCTGTGAATTAGTATCGGTCCATACAAAAACTGATGCGACTAATGAAACTCCGATAATAATACCAACTAGTAAACTGATGAAACGTGTTTTGTGTTTTTGGATACTATTACCTACATAGTTAGCAACATACCAACGACTTCCAGAAGCACGTGATTTAATCGTTGGTGGAGTTGACTGGGAATTCACGATTGCTCCTCCTCAGGATCGCTATTACGTCCATACATTGAGGAATCCGTGTGAAGTTTTCCATAGCGGAGCACAAGAATTCGATCAGCAGAACTGGCGACTTCAGGATCGTGCGTTGCGACTACCACAGCTTTTTGGTACTCATGTGCTAATTCCTGGAATAATCGAATAATCTCAGTTCCGGTTGCTGTGTCTAAATTCCCTGTGGGTTCATCCGCAAGAAGAAGAACTGGTTCATTTGCAATAGCTCGTGCAAATGCAATACGTTGCATTTGTCCACCGGACATCTCCGCAGGATATTGTTCGGCGAAGTCTCGCATTCCTACTAAGTCAAGAAGATCTAAAGCTCTTGCAACGCGTTCTTCCTTTGATACGTTAGCAAATATCATCGGGACTTCGACGTTTTCACGTGCGTTCATAATTTCTAATAAATAGAAGCCTTGAAAGACAATTCCGATTTTCTCAAGGCGAATCCGAGATAGTGTCTGATCATCCAGCCCATTCAAGGATTGTCCATCGATGTGAATCTCACCACCTGTCGAAGAATCAAGAAGAGCCATTAGGTTGATGAGAGTTGTTTTTCCACTTCCACTAGCGCCCACGATGGCAACAAATTCCCCCGATTTAATGGCAAAGTCAAGACCCTTTAGTACTTCAACTTTAACATCTCCATCCTCATAGGTCTTGAAGACGTTTTCACATTTAACAATGATATTATTAGAATCCAACCTTGGCATACTTGTCAACCAGTAGGAGTGTTCTTAGAGCATGGAATGAGTCCAGCATACTCATTTGAGGTTTAAGTAGCTTGGCATGTACAAATTTTCCATTATAAGTTTCCGGTACCAGCAGTATGAAATGACTTAGAACCATCCTGAAAGATTGAGAGGACAGGTTCTATGAAACGAAATTTTCAGTAGGGTTCTCTATAACTTTGGTATAACTGATTTCCCTAAAGTGCGGATATGATTGATTTCCTCTCCATGAGGAAACATGAGAATAATATGTGTAACTCCGATTTGCTCGAATTCACGAAGGCGAGAAATCAAATTATCGGAGGTTCCCCATAATGCTTGAGAAATCTGTTTTTGATAGATGGCAGGAGATACATTTCGTGATTTTGCACTTTCAATGATTGCGCGATCTAATTCTTCCACACGTTTGAAATGTCTAGTCCATAACCCTACTGATTTCATGATTTTTTGAGTATCACGTCCATATTTCTGAGCATATTTTGCTAAGAGTTGGAATCGTTTATCCAAATCCTCGGGCGAAGTCATCCAAGCAACGTTTATTCCATCTCCATGTTTTGCAGTTACGCGTAGCATCATTTCCTTGCCTTGCTGAGCTCCAACCCAGATGGGCATAGGATTCTGAATGGGTTTAGGAACTGAAATTACATCTTCAACTTGGTAGTGCTTTCCATTGAAGGTAAACCGCTCATTAGTCCATATCCCACGAATGATTTGTATAGCATCCTCGAGTTGGTTAATTCGCATTTTTGCAGACGGGAATGGATATCCATAGGCTTTGTATTCGATTTCTTTCCAACCAGCACCAATACCAAAATCAAACCGACCATTCGACAACACATCTAGGGATGCCGCCATCTTAGCGGTAAGCGCAGGATTCCGGTAACTTTGGCAAAACACCATGCTCCCTACACGGACCTTAGAATTTTGCTGAGTAAGAGCAGCCATTACCAGCCAAGGATCTAGTAGCACTCGATTCAGAGAATCTTTATCAAGCATAAAATGATCAGAAAACCAAATCGTGGAAAACCCGTTCTCTAAAGCGACAGCGGCTATAGACATGATTTCATTGAAGCTATATCCGAACTGTGGTTCAATTTGTACACCAAATTTCATTTTTTATCACCAAAACTCCGAAGCAACAAGTTTCTAATTGCGGTTGGTGAGGACCGCTTAAATAGTATTATTCTGTTAGCGCAGGACCAGTCCATACTAGCGTTGTGAGAAAGTATGCTTGATAAACTCCAAGCAGCAGTGTCCTTTGGTGAAAAATTAGGCGCGGATTTTGTTGAAGTTAGATATGACGATTTGACTTTACGAACCTTGCGCAAGATTAATTCTACTTGGAAAGACGTCATTCTGAAATCACGAACAGGAATTGGAGTGACCTGCTATTTTGATGGAACAACAGGTTATTCCTATACAGCAAGTTTGGAGTGTAAAGACATCGAGGAAACAATAAACCGTGCCTACCGGATGGCTAAAGCCGCTTCAACCGTTGCAACATTAAAGCTCGCCTTCGATGAGCAACCTGCTGTGAAGAGTAAGCCATCAGATACATTACCTGTAAAGATTCACCCTAAGACCAAAACGCAGCATTTCAAGATGAACTTGATCAACCGAATGATAGAAGCCGCACAAGAAGCAGGTAAAGAAATTCAAACAGTATCGGGCGCATATGGGGAGTTATACGGCCAGAAACTCTTCACCAACAGTGAAGGATCTGAAATTAATTGGCAATTCTTAATCATCGATATGCCCTGTCGCGTTACCTCGAAGACAAGTTCTGGCGGAATGGTATTTGGCACTCATAAAAAGGCAGGTACCTATGGTATAGAGATATTTGAACAAAAAGGATCAACCCCTGAGGAGATTGGTAAAGCAGCTGGAGAAATTGCAGCAGAGCAGATCAAAGCAAAGCCATGTCCTGCTGGGACGTTTTCAACCCTATTAGACAATAAATTAACAGGCGTTTTAGCTCATGAATCCTTTGGACACCTCAGTGAAGCGGATTATGTAGTTATGGGAGTCTCTCCGTTAACGGACAAAATTGGAACCAAGCTAGGCGCAAAACATACCACGATTATTGACGGAGGAGTTCCGGACATCATGAAATACGGAGGTGTTTGGCTCCCCTATGACGATCAAGGAACCCGCGGGAATCAAACAATGGTATTGGACAAAGGAGTTCTCAAACACTACCTTCAAAGCCGGGGTACAGCACAAAAACTTGAACAAGAGCCTACGGGAAATTGTCGCGCAGTTCATTTTGGCTTTATGCCAATTCCTAGAATGACAAATACATATTTTTCTCCAGGGGATCTAACAGAGGAAGAAGCTCTTGAACAACTTGGTAAAGGCATCTATGCCATTCAAACAACAGGGGGTGAGGTAAAGGGTGATGGAAGCTTTCTCTTCAAAGC
>JBHLSA010000094.1:0-6823 GCA_048882025.1 Candidatus Thorarchaeota archaeon
TTCTTGTCCTTGGAGCCCAAATTGTGATATTTTGGGCTATTCAAGAATTCATTGCCATAATTCCTTCATTTCCCCCGGATGTACAAGCCCTTTGGGATCTAATTGTACAAATGATGTTAATTACTATTATAGCGATGGTTCTATGTGGCATTATTATCCTTGTAGCGGGAATCATATCATATTGGCAGAGTGGATCAATTGGTGGATTTCTCGCACTGTTCTTTGGGATTCCAGTAATTATCGCAGGGATCTGGATGATGATGGGCATTGGTTTCTACCCAGGAATTACACATTTTCTTGGAGGAATCATAGGGATTTTTGGTGGAATTTTGAGTATCATTCCATCTATTAAGCGTCCAAGAAAGCCAAAAGGAAAACGTAAACCGTACTAAACCCGAACGGAAATACAATCGACAATTAAAATGGAACAATTTGTAGGATTTTTTTATACCAACTAATCTTATTGAATAAGCTTCCTAATCAAGGTGAGGTTGGTTTGAATTTAGCAGCTCTTAATGTGCAAATTGCTCACGTTTCAGATGTGTTCACAAACATTCTCATAGATAGGGGATTATTGGAATCACAGTTGTTTCCTGTGAACGCTTACATCTCATTATCTTGCTATAACGCTTATGAAACACAATATGAGATCATGAAACGGGTCTGGGATCGAATTTCTCCAGAAGCCTTAGCTAAAGACAGTAAGGTACTGTTATCAGAAGTTCAAGGCTTATCAATTATGTATCAATGGCTCTATTATGGGTTAGGTCGTATGGGAATCATTTTCAACCAATGCGATAATGATCCAACTAAAGAGCCTAAAGAGAAACAAGAGCAGTGGCGATTTTTACTCGAGAACTGGTATCGGCTAGGGACCAACTACTTCAATACTGGGAAGCCCACAATTGAAGCATCAGGACACATTAATCTGGCCTTGGGTGATGAGAGTATTAGATGGCTTCAAGATAGACTTGAACCCGTATCTTCTGACCAAGTTGTGAGAATGCGGAAAGCAATTGGAACAGTTGATTTGTATGCTTTTATGGATGAATGCGAAGCGCGTGCGAAAATCGTGGAGCATGGCCCTTATCTCTTGCAAAACGATGAACTCTTGGTGATAACAGAATACACCCACCTCTACGATGGAAAAGGTGACCTTTGGTTGCCATGGTCAGAAACGGAGTCGCCACTCCCCTCTTCCTCACTAGGAGTTGTCATGACCCTCAAGAATGTGAAAGCTAAGTTTAGCGATACCGGAACAATGAACCTTGATCCCGCTGAGTATGGTGATCATGTAACTAAAATGATGGCCTACACCAAGAAAGGAGCTAAACTTTATCCACTAGGTCTTGATGAAATTTCAGCCTATGCGGAAGCCGCAGAGGCATCTCAACAGGAATTATTTATGCGCTTCGCAGAATGGAATAAACGTCAACGCTTGATTGCTGGAGCAAAAGCATACATGCGTGGCTTTGCCCGGTTTACTAATCAAGTCGGAGTTACTGACCAGATTGACTGGGAATTAACACCTCATTCTATGGAAACATATGTGCCCTATTTCATGGATCACGATGGAGACAATGCTTTTGCACGAATGTTTCGATCGCCTGACGAGCGGGCAAAAGATCCTACATTTTACTATCTACCCGAAACCTGAAAAGAACTTACAGGAGTGAAGAACTCGTGATGAAACTCGATGATTCGGATGATTACCTTCATCAGGTCACTAACCATTCAAACTGGCGAGAAAGCTGGTACTTTAATTGGGTCGATTCTAAGGCAAATATTTGTGGATTTTCCACTATTGGATTGTTGCCAAATCAATCTAAACGCGAGTTCGTTTTCGCACTCTTCATCGATGGTAACCCCGAATTCTATTTTTCTGAACCCACAGAACCTGTCCCCAATGATGTTTTCAAGGCGCTAGATGACGGTACACTTACCTACAAGTTGGTAAAGCCTTTTGCCGATTGGCATATAAATTATCGAAGCCCCAGGTTAGTAGCAGAGGTTCAGTGGAAGAGTCGGTTTCCTGCATGTGACTTTGGTAGTGGAAGTAGAACAAGTTGGGTTCGTCACCTAGAACAATCCGGTAATGTTACAGGCCATATTCAGCGTTTAGACGAACCACCCCAATATTTTCAGGGATATGGGCAACGGGATAAAAGTTGGGGGGTGCGAAACTGGCACATTGATGCATGGTTTGCGCTCCATGCCCAATTTGATGAAATAATGATTGGACTCAGATATGATGTGGTCAAAGGGAAAGGCCATCTTTCTGGTTGCATCAGTTCTAATCATGATTGTGTGGCCCTGAAAGAAATAAGAGTGGAAACTGAATTTGTAGAAAACACTATCCGCAAACCAGTAAAAGCTCTTACTCACCTAAGAGATAAGAAGAATCGTACCTATACACTACATTCTGAAATTCTTCATCCGATGACGTTTGCCCGGTATGCTCGACCGTTTGAAGGAGGGGAAACTGAGCTTTTTGAAGTTATGGTGAAACATACCTGTGAGGAACTCGGAAAAGCGGGCACAGGGCTTGCGGAATGGTTGTTCACACATCAGTGAGACTGAATGCAACGAACGTTTGAACTTTTTCTAATAAGCCACTCGTGCGAAGGAGATTTGGAGGATGCGTAAATAATGATGTAAGTCCGGTGATACCACGAATTGTATGCTTAACTCTTTTACAAGAGGAGAAGCATCTTTAGTGCAGTGACTAATAAATCTGGTAAGTGGCAACTGATATGAGTTTAGATGAATATCGGAAAAAACGGGATTTCTCAAAGACGCCAGAACCACAACCAAGTATAAAGCCTGGAAGAAATCGAGCCTATGTGATTCAGCAACATCAAGCACGAAATCTGCATTGGGACTTACGATTAGAGCGAAATGGTGTACTTGTTAGCTGGGCAGTGCCAAAAGAACCACCAAGTAGGAAGGGCATTCGGCGACTAGCGATTCAAACTGAAGATCATCCAATGGAGTATAGGTCATTTGAAGGAATTATACCTGAAGGTGAATATGGTGCTGGAACAGTAGAGCTTTGGGATTCTGGAACGTATGAAACAGAGAAGTGGGAGGAAAAAGAAATCATCATTGTGATTCAAGGGAAGCGATTGAAAGGGCGATATTGTCTAATACGATTTCAAAGAGTAAAGGATGGATGGTTGTTCTTCCGCTGTGGTGAGTGATTTTTGTCGGGGTAATCTTGTGAGAGAGTCAATTTTTTAGCTTTGAACATAATAAGAATTAGCATTCAGAGTAGTCGCATTTAGATTGGAGAGAAGCCTTCTGGTGAAACTGGTCACCTACGCAACAGAAGCGGGTCCACGTGTTGGATGTTTAGATGATGGAGAAGTCATACCAACACCAGGTATTCCGGATATGATTGATTTTCTTAAGGAACCATCCCTCGAGTCAACCATTGAAGCAGCCTTGAAGGGACGAATTGATGCGCAATCAATCAATGAGGTAACACTTCTTGCCCCATTACCAAGACCCACTAAGATTGTTGCAATTGGTCTTAACTATCGAGATCATGTGGAAGAAACAGGTCGCCCTCTGCCGGAGGCTCCGGTATTATTTTCCAAACCGCCTACAGCAATTATCGGACCTGAAGAAACCATTATTCTACCAAATGAGACATCAAAGGTGGACTATGAAGTTGAATTGGGCGTCATTATCGGAAAGGGAGGACGAAATATTTCCGTAGATGCAGCTTTAGAGCATGTAGGGGGATATACCGTTTTTAATGATATCTCCGCCCGAGATTTTCAATATCGTGATGGTCAATGGTTTCGGGGGAAAAGCTTTGATACCTTTGCGCCTATGGGTCCGGTATTGACACTCCCGGATCAAATTCCGAACCCCCAGAATCTGCAATTACAGCTTCGGCTGAATGGAAAAATTCGACAGAACAGTACAACAGCAAATATGATATTCACAGTCGAAGAGCTCATCGCGGACATATCAAGAGTGTTGACTCTTGAGCCAGGTGATGTGATCGCCACAGGAACACCTGCAGGAGTAGGATTTGCTACAAAACCAAAACCCGTTTTTTTGCAACCGGGCGATGTCGTCGAAGCAGAAATTGAGGGAATTGGAATTTTACGAAACTCCGTGAAGGCTAGTAATCTAAAGGATTGATAGTCATTCGTTTGAGAAATCTTCTAAGCGTTTTTGCGCATTAGATTTCTTTTTTCTTGGCACTTCAGAATCTGTAATGGGTTCAAGAAAAGGCTCATGAGATATTGAGGAAAGAAAAGCATCAAGTGCTTTTGATTGTTCACGGGGAAAGGGAAGCCCTAACGGTCCAAGTACTTGTTGAAATGCCATTTCGAGTTTTCGAATATAATCTGGTATGTCAATTTCCATCTTTGAAGCAAGTGTAGTGGGTTTCACTGTAAAGACACGGGATCCATACCGGAAAGGTTTCACTTTTACAAAACGCACTTCATCACGTTTCTTCACTTTGATGCCTTTATCAGCAAGTTGTTGAAGAGCTTGATAGGGCTGAGCAAGAGCTTTATTCTTAGTTCGTTCCTTATCTGCCTTCCACACTTTGACACGATACTCCATTTCTTCAACAGTAAATTCACGGTTTCGCAGTCGGGCAATTTCGTGTTGCAGAATTTCTATAATACGAGGAGCGGCCTGGGCTAATTTTTTAGGAGTATCAACAGCACCTAATGGTTTCACAGTTTCAAAGAAGATATGCTGAAATCGTGGGGGCGTACTGGATTTCCCAAGAGTAATGCCTTTAACATCAGGATTACCATCTGGTAAAATGCCAAAGTATGCTTTCTTTGCAGAACTAAAGACACAGAGTGGGTAGGTAACATCTACAGCAAGTTGCAGTCCTAATTCGTCCTTTACTTTGGCAATTAGCCACTCGATCTGTTGTTTGGAAGGATTATCAAGGAATAGAGAATCAGTATCACCATAAACTGGTCGCATACCCTTTTCAACAGCAAAATCCCAACTGGTACGTAAAGCCCATCGACCATAAGCCATCATAGATTCGGCGAGAGGTGGACTTGCCAACCCTTGAATTCGTATCGTGACTCCGCCGCTGCTAACAAGAAGAAATTTGAGGAGATCCGAGATGGTTTTGGCTCGTCTTCGCTCATCGCTGGCTAGATTGGTTTGACGAATTTGAGGTTTGTACCAGTTAATCCGAAGGTCTTTGAGAGCCCCGATTAGTGCACTGAAGATTCCACGCTGGTGAATACAAACATAATGTTGTTCATCAGGAACTTTGTTGGAACAACAATTCGAGTGATCACAATCCATGGTTTCATAGGAAAGATTGTAGCGGTCGATTAGACTTGGATAGAGAGATTCAAAATCCAAGACCGTCATATGATAGTATGCCCCAGGTGTAGGGGCTATTGTTAGAGCGCCTTCAACGCGGTGAGGTTTGTGACCTTTTTTTAGTTCCTCTGCATCAGGAATAAGGATTCCTAGTCGGCGATAGCTACTATGTAGCATTGACCGAATCCATTCGGAAACACTACGACTTGTAAGTGCTCGGAGAAATGGGATATTGGCAATACGAGCAAGCATTATGCCCCAGAGTAGGCGTGATTCGTCGTACTTTGAATCGATATTCAGAAGATCTCGGGGGATTGATGGAACTGGCTGAACTGTATACCTAAAGAACTCTTTTAGGAACTCATACTTTAGCGGATCTTGTGTGGCAGTTGATGCAAATTGGGAGTGGAATTTCTCAAGTTGTTCCTTTGGAACTTTTTGATCAAGTCTGATTTCATCATCAGTAATCTTGTGAGGGCAACCGAAGCGTTGATCTTGATCATATACATAGCTCATGGCGGGTTTAAGATCCCGTTCCCACTCGCGATCCACTTTTTTCGTTGTAGGTAGGGACACCTTTGCTACTGTAATATTCTTGTTTTTCATCAAATCCTTACGTTGAACCTTTTCACCAAGACTTGTAGGTAAAGCAAAGAAGTATGGAATGAAATCTGCATGGAATTCCTTAATTGTCTGAGCGGGGGTTTGGAGGTAGGTTTGTCGGATTGCTCGCTCCTCTTCATTGTAGGAGGTCTCCAATAACCAGAGTCGATTATCCGACATATTCGAATCCCCAATACTTCATTTAAAATGAGTTATTTCTCTGGCTTTAACCTTACGATAGTCGCATCTGAGAAATCTTAACACAACAACCTATAATTCGCAATAGTTCGTTTTTCGAGTTACAAGTAGATAGGCAGAATTGCAGCCATAAGCCACGCAAATAATACTGCGTTGAAGATAATAGCAATATAGAATCGACTAGTGAGACGATAAGACCAAGCGGTGATGGTTGTAGATATGGCAAAAAAGGGGATAAACATGTAAAGGAATATTAGCTGATAACCGGTGTAACCTGAAATAAATGGGCCTCCAATTATTAATCCGCCAATTAATTGGATTAGGATGATGGAAGCATAAAGCAAGATCTTGATGAAAATCGCTTTGATAGTCCACCAAACCTGTGTCTTGTACCATGTATCTTTTAGATTGGTTCGAAGAAGTCCTAGAAGCCATAATCCTTCAATTAAGAAGAAGGGTGTCAATAACAGCACATAGATTGGTAAAAAGAATGCGCGTCCTGGTGAGAGCGCTTTGAGGAAGGGAAGGAACACGCGAAAGTCAAGAGCGAACAGCAAATCAACTGGAAGTACCCATATGTAAAGCCAAGCAATTCCAATGAGCCCAAGAAGAAATCCAATAAAAATACTCTTCAGAAGAGCTCGCACATTACCATTGAAGCCCCCATAATCGTTCCATGTTGGTGGTATATCGGTTTTTT
>JBHLSA010000095.1:0-6766 GCA_048882025.1 Candidatus Thorarchaeota archaeon
CTTAAGGAAGTCGGCAAGGTCTTAAGTTTTGTTCAAAAACTAAAGGACAACGGGAAATCATGTATTTATATTTCACATAATATACATGATGTTTACAAAATTGTTGACAGGTTCACCGTTCTGGAACAGAATCAGCGTTGGAATCGCACGAACCCCATATTTTTGCGATGTCACCGGCGCTTGATCCGCATCAATCTTTGCTATTATCACACGCTTTGTGTCAAGCCCTTTTCCTAAATCATCAAGTATTTTCGCTTGTAGCACGCATGGTCCACACCAAGTAGTGTATATATCTAAAATTACAACTTCATGTTTAGATAAGAATTCATTTATTGTTTCATCTGTGAGTTCTTTAGCCAAATGAGGTTCCTCCCGTTTAAGGCTTCCATTATCCTATCAATAGAAAAGCGTTATGCAACTTCGGTAAAGCTACAATGACACCTGTTATCCCGTGAGATATCTCACATTAGGTTGAGGTTAAAAGCAGAACCAGATAACGTTAGATGCAATTTTCAGAAACATAAAAACTTAGGCATTCTCGAGAAGTGTTGTGATATTCAAACCCTTACCAAGCTCACCAAGATAATTGATGAACTGGACTAGAAGTTGGTCAAGACCAATTCCTCGATTAGCTTGCGTAGGAAACACTGGAGCTCGGATATTCATAAGAGTAGCAATTTGATGTGGATGAATTGCACCAGGTTTGTCTTGTTTATTAGCAGCTACGGCAATAGGGGGAGGATTAAGGCCGAAGATTTCGCGAAGATAACGCTCGCCTTGCATAATAGTGTGAGGATTAGCACTATCCACTACTAAGATAACTCCATCGGTACCACTTGAGAGAGCCTTGCGAACTAATCCAAATTGTTGCAGACCCGGACTGCCAAAGAGATGAGCCTTAAAGTTACGGTATTCGAGGGTACCAAAATCAAGGCATACAGTGCATCCGTTTACATCAGTTGAGATAGTGTGATTGGTGACGTGTTTGATGAGGGTGGTTTTGCCGACTCCTTGGGGTCCAATAACGAGTATTTTGAGATGCCGCATAGAATGACCCTCTATTATTAAGCTCGTGCAAGAGGGGTCTTAAGCCTTAAGGTTTATGTTTTTTGTTAGGTTCAGGGCACTCCTAACGGATGAGAAGAGAGTGGGAACGCTGGAAATCCGCGCGATCACCGCAAGCTGACCTATAGAGGGATGTTGGGGACAAAACATAAGGGATGTATGTGAGGAGGAGGGGAGGGAATTATTTGGATAGGAGGGAGTTCCGGGTGCCCCAGCATCCTATCTCCGATATTTTGGTTATTGGGGATTTTTGTCGGCTCTTTATTCTTAAGCCTTACGGCTTAGAAAAGAGTTTGAAAAGAGACCAGAAAGAAGGTATTCATCAAGTTCGGAGAGGGCACATAGGCAAGTCATTCTTCCACATAGACAACGGTAATGTATTCAATGATTACAAAACGATCTTTGCCTTGAGAAATAATTTTGAGGTCGTCACGTAAAGCGTTTAGATGGAGGAAACGCTTAAGATAAACGCGAAGTTGTGTTTTCGAGGGATGATTAAATTTCTCGCTGCGTACATAGATTTCGTTTTCTGCAAGGGAGATTTTGATGTCTTTGGGGAGTTTTTCAGTTAGGAAGTTAACTAGAGCATCGCCTAGTTCACCGCTATGGCGGATGAGATTGTTCACTTCGATGGTTATGAAGGTCTTTTCAAGTTCCGATTCGGGACTAGCTTTTGACACAGCGATCTCCTCTGAAGGGATGTGCTGCCCTTACGACAAATATGCTCCTTATAAAATCTCCTCTTCGTCACGCTCTATTGTTGTTTCTGTTTGCGGTGTTGAGCTCTGAGATAGGAGTCGAGGGATCTTGTTGTTTGATTGTCGTTTGAATCGCCAACGAATAATCTTGGGTGCAAGCGCTCCAAAAATCAGAGTATAGCCACTATAAAGAACAACAACAAGAATCATGTATATGATATTCAATGAGGAGACAACGAACCCAACAGCGTTTCCGAGTAAGAAGCCTGTGAACGAGCGAGTTAGATTACGGCTTTCACGCATTTGCAGAGTTTGGCTCGACCAATCTATGACTGCTGGGAGGCTAAGAAGGAAAGCGAAGAAGAAAGTAAGAGGATTGACGGGTATTCGGAATATGAAGCTATTGAGATATAATGTGAGAATTATTCCAACTAAGAGTGCTGAACAACGAGCACAAATGTGGAGAGTATGACCGCGAAAGGTAATATGCCAACAGCGGTTCATGAATGGGGGGTCGTGATGACTTATGAGTAGGTGGAGAGCATGAAGAATGCGTTGTTTCAGTGAGGGACTATTTAGATTGTTGTTCACTCTAACACCTACAGATATTCTCAATAAATGGGTTCCAGTGCATTAAAAACTCATTACTCATCCTAGTAATATGAACATGATGACTCCAAGTATCTAAAAGGTGACCCTTATGGCGACCTCTCCTGTTATTGTGGCCGCGGTGGCAATCATTATGGGTAAGTCAAAGATGCTCGTGAAGGAAACTCTCGAAGGTTATTTAGAACTGCCAGGATTCATATTAACGAAAGCGGAAGAAGCCATACGCAGTATAGAAAAGTTCCTTGTTAAATTGGATTTGGCTGATCTACCTGCGCAAACACTTTATTTAACTCAGGTTCCTTTGGCAAAATCACCGAATAAAAAAGTAACAGCCGTAATACGAGTGATTTATGTTAACCAAGCAAACAAAATTTCTTTCCCCGAAATGAAATTCAAAGGAATATCACAGCTTCCGAATAATAAGCAGGCTAGCAACCTCACCAGACTTGTAGCACAATGGATTGGCCAAATAGAGAAGGATTAAGCGTCAATAAGAATGCGTAGCAATTCAACACTGAAATACCCCTTAGCACGGAGTTCTTCTAGCGGAGTGTGGAATTTAATTGAAATATATGAAGCCTCACCTTTTCTCGTCACCATTTGTTTGTAGCATTTCTTGAACTCAGAAAGTGTTTCCGCCATGGCAACTTCACCAGCAGCCTCACTGGACATACGAATAAAGACATCGGATTGAATACTCCGTTCTTTTGAAAGCATTAATGGTTGAACACCCCTCTTGCTAAGAAGGATTTGTTCTCCGCCAACAATGATCTGTAACCAAGTATCTTTAAGTGCCATCGTTTTTTCAGAAATTTCTGGGTCGTTTAGAAAAGACTCCATACGTTGAATAAAAGCAGATACCGGATCAGAAAGATCTATCAACAAATCACGTTGTGAGAGAAATTCTTCTGACTTTGGTTGGGTATGAGTTTGCTGTGAAGCTTCTTCATCTGTTGTTTGTTCAGCAGGGGGTGTTTTTTCTTCTTTCTTTGGACGTTTAAACCACCGCATTTCTATTTACACCTATTTGCTTTTTCCTGAACGCTCTGTGTATAATTAGGAATTAAGAGTGACGGAGTATAATGATGCGAAGCTGATCCACGGCATCCTCTGTGGTATCCGCAGTATTTTCTAGATTGTGAAGAAGATCCCTGAAAAGAACTATTTCTGCAGCCGAATGCGAAGAATCTAGCTGGAGAAGATGACGTAATCCCTGGATATAAATCCTATCAGCTTGTTTCTCATTCTCTTCAATGGAATCGCATAATTGTTTAGCTTTCTCTAGATTCTCAAAAATTGCTTCAATAGCTCCTTGCAATTTGTTACCCATGCCAGTTAATAATGTGGTAAAGTCTATGAAGAGTGCTTTGAATTTTGAGCTGATATCCGCCATAGGAAGAATTGCTAATAACAATGCAGAATCATTTGCCCAGTCGGCTACTCGGTCCAAGACCTTAGCCAACCGCACAAGGCTTTCGCGATCCGCCGCTTCGAGTGTACTTTTTGATAAATCTCTTAGCATTGAACGTCGTAGGCTGTCAGCATCCGACTCCAAGTTGAAGATTTTCTCAGTTGCTTTTTTACTCTCCTCTTTGGCTCCATCCAATTTACTAGATATTGCTTTTTGAAGCGTTTTGAGGATTACAGCGATGGCAGCTGCATGTTCCTGTGCAAGTTTCAATACTTTTTCTTCAGCGCGAAAACCAAGAAAAATATTCGAAGAAGGATTTCCTGGCATTTATAATTCCTCACCCTAATATGTTAGTTCTCTAAAGCATAAATGGCTCTGCTTTAGAGAATAAGATAGAGTTGTTTGGAAAGAAGATATCGCGTCACATAAAAGCGTGTCGAACCATTATTTTTAAAGAAGATTCGAAATGGAAGTATTATGAATTGATCAGAAAGAGGGTGTTTTAAAGGAGATTTTATCTTAAAAGCTAAGGGTGATGTATTTTGCCAAAAGTGACTGAAATTGTGCACTTCTTCGAACAGAAGATTTCTTCTGTTTTAACTGTTGATGGCTTTCCGCCTGAAACAAAGAAGAACCGGTTTGTTAAAGAAGGAGGATTTTTCGTTCGCATTGCAGATGGTGAAGGAAATAGTCAGACTATTAAAATTAGTGATACTGAAATTATTAGCCTTATCCAAGACATCCAGATGGCAGTGGAGAAACATCGGGAAACAAAATTACGACTCTACGCAGAAATTGATGAACGGCAACGCTAACTCTCTAAATTGGTCAACGTGCAAATTCTAATTACCGGGCATGCTCTGCCATATCGCGCAAGACCTTTTCAGGATCTGCAGCCTTTGTAACGCCACTGGCAAGCAGAACTCCATGTGTTCCCAATTTGAGCGCAGCTGCAACATCTTCACCAGTGGAAATCCCTGCACCACAAAGAGGAACCACCCGGGAATTTATCTTGCGAATGGTGTCAACCGTGGCTGTTACTACCTCAGGCTGAGTTTTACTAACAGGAATCCCTGTTCCGATAAGTTCCGGAGGTTCCACTGCGATGAAATCAGGATTTAAGGCAGCAGCCGCACCGCTCACTGATTGATTATTACTGCAGATACAAATTTTGAGCCCCACCTCTTTAGCACGCATCACGGAGGCTTCTAAATCCACTAGTCTAAGCTGTCGTTCGCTATGATTCAATAGAGTTCCCACCACACCTATTTCAGAAACTGCCTCTGCTAATATCGATCCAGTTCCACGACCAGGTGTCACTGGGTCGATGTGTTGAGCAAAAACGGGAACCATAGATGAGTCGACTACTCGTTGTAAGTCCGTCATCTGAGGAGCTAATGCAACACAGACACCTGTTTCTTTACTAACCTTTCCAGCAATTTTTGCAAGTTTAACTGCTTTCTTGCCCATGCTTTCTTTGTAGGTTTTCAAATTTACAAGAATTAATGGTGTTGAAAGTTCCATCTTTATCAACCTAGTGTGTAATCTAACAACGTTGCGTTAGATTCGTCTATAATACTTTTGTCCAATTTAATCCGAAAACGAGTTTTTGGCTGCTTGATAAGAAGACCCACAAATTTTAAGTTTAAACCATTACGAATGGTTTTGAAATCAAATAAAGGAGTGATGGAAATGTCAAAAGAAGAACAAATGTTAGATGAACTTAAACAAATCCGTGAAGCACTTGTACCTAAACCACCACCGCCACCTGGAAAGAGGAATCTTCTTCAAGAGTTCAAGGATTTTATTATGGAATACAAAGTCATGGGATTGGCTGTAGCATTTATCATGGCTCTTTATCTTGGCAGACTCGTGCAAGCCTTAGTTACAGCCTGGATAACGCCCATCATCAATATCATCTTAATATCTATAGGCCTACTAAATATTGATCAAGTGCTGTTAACTCCAAGTGCGTATCCATTAGCCTTTAATCCGACCCTATTTATCAGCGAGCTAATTACCTTCATCATTGTTGCCTTTGTCATATTCCTTCTCGTTAAGCTCACAACACGGCTAGGAATTAAATAATCCAAACACCAAAAACACTAGACCCAATCAAGCCTACGACCCTCAATTAATACTAAACGAAATAGATAGTGGATTGTGAACAAAGAAATCATTGCCTATGCTTTTAAATTATGGCAAATCAGAAAGTATCTATGAGGATAATGATTTCATTAAGAAATGAACTTGCTACCTGGGTTAACCAATTCATTGACCAGATTACCAAAGAGTGGGATTGGCCAGTTACCTTTTCGATTGATGCACCTGAAAAATATCAGAAAAGCTACCAGATATTTCTTTCATTGAAGAAGCTTCAGCTTTCGGTAGTAGTTCTCTTTGATGTAGAAACAACTAAAGAAAGGGATTTCGCAGAACTGAAAGATAAAATCAATTCGGGATTAATTCGATTAAAAGAATTAGCTGAACAACGTGTTATAACTTGAATTCTCTTTGGAATTAGTTAGATTCGCCAATAATCATTTATTACCTGAAACAGTCTTTGATTATGTTTCAAGTAGTGTTTTTAGTATATTGTGATGATTTTCCTCATCAATTAGGATATCCTCAAAGAGCCGGCGACTTACGATATCACCTTCGGATTGAGATTGCGCGATAATTTCACGGTAGAATTTGATAGTATTCTCCTCAGCTTTCTTATCATAAGTGAGCATCTTTTCAGCGGTATTCCCAACAGTGATCGTAGCAGGTTTGGTTGTGGGCTCGCCACCCAAATAATCAACACGTTCTGCAATCGCTTCAGCATGTTTCATCTCTTCAATAGCGATATCCTTTAAGGTACTCCCAATTGACTCAGAATACATGACATAGATTCGTACATGCTGACACATATACTGAATCGATACTTGCATTTCCATAGCTACTGCCTTATTCAACATTTCAAGTAGTTTCTTTGAGGCCA
>JBHLSA010000096.1:0-6755 GCA_048882025.1 Candidatus Thorarchaeota archaeon
GTGCATGTTATTTACCCATGGGACATGGCAAAATATCTTTCATGGGTACCCGGTGGCTTTTGGTAAGATTGTGATTGAGGATGATTCGTGGCTACCGTGGCATGTGATGGTGTTACCGGGGGTTGTGATTGGAAAAGGTGCGACCATAGGTGGTGGGTCAGTTGTCACTAAAGATATTCCCCCGTATAGTCTAGCAGTGGGTGTTCCTGCCAAGGTAATTAAACGCGAGGGCTACCCGAAAGAACAGACTTTAGAAGAGAAGGATGCCATCGCTAAAGACATTCTTAGTGAATTTGTAGACTATCTGAAGGGGTTCAGGGGACTAAAGGTAAATGTGGAAGAAACTGACAAGTTGGTAATTATCACGGATGAGAAGCATCAACTTACATATGCCAAGTCTTTTCCCTTCAAGGAAGCCAAGGGAAAAGCACTCGTATCCTTTAATATTCCTGAATCTTTGTGGAAGCAGAACGAGTGGATAGATTTGGAACGAGAAGCGATGGTCATCAAGGATGATAACGTTCTGGCTCATGATTTTGTTAGCTTCATAAGACGTTATGGAGTTCGACCAGTCGCACAGAATCCTAAGCCGTGATAGCTATTTTCATTCACTTATTGATGGCGTTTATCGTGGTTTGCAGATGAGTTCTTGAACATACAAGTCGAAGACATTGTTGGTGTGGGCGGGTTGTATAACCAATGCTGTGTCAACCCCTTGTCCTGTGCCACCTAGTGCGATGATAGATTGATTCATGGGAATTAGACCAGCATCAGCCGCCATTAGTGTTATTTCTATTCCGACTTTTACTCCTTGCCCGAACATTCGAAGGGCGCTAGCAATAATGATTGCGAGCCCAACGGTATCAAATTTTTTTCGAACACCACGTTCGATTCCGCTCAGGACATGACTTGTAGTCAGGATTGGGATTTGGGCGTTTTCAAGTGTTTGACGGTGTTCAGGGAGGAGTTGATTTTTTCCAGGTTCTGCGAAACCGGCCATATGAGTTACAACGACAAGTTGTGCATCTTTGAGAAAATGAAGTGCCTTAATCGCTGTCGCCCCTGATGTGGTTGGAACAACAGCATGTGTAATACCCAATTCTTTAGCACGGTTATTGGCTAGTTGTAGAGTTGGTTCGGTATTTTCAGCACCTTTGTTCGAAAAATAGGTTACCTTAACTTGCACGTTATTCCACCTTGATTTTAATTAATTCCGGCTACATTGGTACAATCTGGTATTTCAGTTGCTCTTACGCTTTCTTTGCTTTATAATATTGAAAACCTCTAACTTTTTTTGTGAGGTTACCTATTTGCTATGAGGTGCTTTGTATGGCTGAAATTCCAAAAGAGATGGCTGAAACTGTAGTTAAGCGCTTTAAAGAAGAGTTGAAGAATTCCGTACGATTAGTCTTTTTTACGCAGGAGCTGGAATGCCAATTTTGTGCAATTACGCACCAACTCTTAGAGACAGTGTCAAAGTTATCGGATAAAATCAGTTTTGAAGTCTACGATTTTCAAAAAGACAAAGAAAAAGCCAAAGAGTTGGAGATAGATAAGATCCCGGCGTTAGCAATCTTAGGGGAGAAGGATTACGGATTTCGATTTTACGGAATACCCTCTGGTTATGAGTTTCAAACATTGGTTGAAGGTATTATTTTTGCATCAACCGCAGAGAGTCAGCTTCCACCAAAGGCAATAGAAGCATTAGCGAAAGCGGCAACCAAGCCAATCAATATTCAGGTCTTCGTAATTCCTACTTGCCCGATATGTCCCGTGGTAGGAACAATGGCACTCCAATTTGCTGTGGCTAATACAAACGTCTCAGCAAACATAGTTGAAATTGCAGAATTCCCTCATTTAGCCAACAAATATAATGTCATTGGGACTCCAAAAACGACTATTAATGAGAAAACTCAATTTGAAGGACTAGTACCTCCTGCCCAGTTTATTAATTTCATTCAACAAGCCGCACAAGGCTCACCAACAGGCATTTCCCCTACTATCTAAAAGGTGCAACACCAGATTTCTGTGAATGTGATGAAGATGGCTGAACAATCGAGAATGTATGATATAGCGATTATCGGAGGCGGTGTCACAGGGCTTGCAGCCGCAATGTATGCCGGTCGGATGAAACTTAGGACCATCATAATTGGTTATCCACCTGGAGGGGTGATTGCCACAACAGATTGGATTGAAAATTACCCCGGCTTTACCTCACTTTCTGGTAAGGAACTTGCTGACAAAATCACAGCACATGCCAAAGAATACGATATTGAATTGGTTTCAGATACTGTCACCGAAGTTAAGCACAACGGAGGCTGCTTCACAGTTCTTACCGCCTTTGAAGAATATCCGGCACGAACCATTCTATTTGCGACAGGCAGCGAATGGCGGAAACTGCCAGTTCCAGGCGCAGATATCTTCGAGGGAAAGGGTGTTCAATTTTGTGCACTATGCGATGGTCCAATGTTTCCAGATAAGACTGTAGCTGTAGTGGGGGGTGGAGATAGTGCAGCCAAAGAAGCGTTAATTCTCTCTCAGTGGGTGCGTAAAGTCTTCGTCCTCGTCCGGGGTGATCAATTACGTGCCGAACCCATTAACCTTGAACGCGTAAATAAAAGTGATAAAATTACAATTGTTACCAACATCAACGTAACACGTATTGAAGGAGATCAGCAAGTAACCAAAGTTATCTTGGATAAAGAGTATCAGGGTGAAAAAGAGCTTGTTGTCCAAGGGGTTTTCACTGCTATTGGAAGTGTGCCCTTATCTAATCTAGCCAAGAAGTTGGGCGTGAAAACTAATGAAAAAGACGAAATCATAATCAATCGACATGCCCAAACGAGCATTCAGGGAGTTTATGCGGCTGGGGATGTGGCGGATGGGGATTTCAAGCAAGCAATAACTGGAGTTGCCGAAGGAGTGAGAGCGGTGTACCATGCATATATGTATCTTGGTGGCGATCCAGTCTGTACTTGTGTCGATTCTGAATACATGGATTGCCCTGCAGCGTCCGAGTAAGCCTGACACGTAGCGGGGCTACTGTTATTTTGAACCTGTTTGCCAATAATTTGGATTAGGTTTAACAAAGTGCTTCATTTGTTCAGATGCCTTGAATCCTTCTTTTTCAAAGATGTGGAGTGCAGGAGCATTAGCGGTAGATACGCGTAACCAAGCACGAAAATGTCCTTGCTCAGAGAGGTAGTGTTTTGCCCACTGAGTAATGGTTTGACCAATTCCTTTTCCTCGCGCCGTCGGATGAACTCCGAGCATGCCAATGGTGGGGCCTTCAAGGCTGACAATACCCACAGTGTGTGTTTCATCGTGTACTAGGACAAAGTCCATTTGCGACAAAGTGGACTCGAGTTGATTAGAGGGAAGATTACAAATGTTTTGGATTGCGGTGTGTAAGAGTCGATCAGGGGTATTTTCCATTGATGCAATCATATTTTCAAGAATTAACTCCGTTTCATTAGGTGATGCGCGATAAAAGGAGAGATGAGTATCAACCGGAGTAATGTTCTCGAGTGGAACACCCATCTTGATGGTTTCATCATAGAGATCGAACTCAGCCTTTTCTAATAAACGAACAGTTTCTTGGTTTTCAGCGTTGACAATGCAAATCAGGTAAGCGGCTTTATGTTCACGGGCAATTGTTTGGGCTTCTGAAAGAAGTCGGTTGACACCATTAGATTGATGGCGAAATAAGTAAATTTGGATAAATGTTGTACTTGCAGGCTGAAGCAGTTCTCGAGGCTCTCGAGCTGCAACAATGAGACCTAGAACGGTTTGATCTTCAACCAGCACCCAATAAGGAAATTTCGCTTCATCAAAAATAGTTTTTAAGCCGAGAAATTGGTCAGAACATGATGTCATGTTTCCTTCTGTTGACGCGATAAACTGAATTTTCATCACCCTCGTTAATGAAATTCAGCCTAATAAACCACTTAAACCTGATGTAGACAAATTCTTTTGACCGTATTTTTTGTTGCTATTCGCAGAAGCTATTTAGAATTATTTGGAAGGTTTTGTGTCTTCGGAAAGAATGATGGGAAAGGGTAGGTTACAGGACGGACAATGTCCCTCATGCGTCAATCGTACCGAAAGAGTTTGGACGCCTAAGCGTTCAATAAGGAGTGCACCACAATTGGCACATATCGTATTCGCGCCTTGGTGACCCGGCACATTTCCAAGGTAGATATATTTGAGGCCTGCTCGACTACATGCCTCGGCTACGGATTCAAGTGTTGTAATAGGTGTAGCTGAGAGATTGGTCATTTTATGATGCGGATAGAACCGGAGCAGGTGGAGGGGCGTGTTCTCTCCTAATTCGGTGACAAGCCATTGGGCAAGTTTTTCAGCTTCTTCAACGTTGTCACCTACGTCAGTTACTAGAAGATTTGTAACCTCGATGTGAATCCCAGCGGCTTTCATAGCTTTGAGGGCATCATAGATTGGATCCACTGACGATACATTACAATATTTTTTGTAAAATGCGGGACTGCCGCTGCCTTTGAAATCAACCGTCGCGGCATCAAGGAAAGGCGCGATTGTCTTAATGGCTTCGGGAGTAAGATAGCCGTTAGTGACGAAGGTGTTGAAAAGCCCTTTTTCAGTAGCAATTTTCGCAGTATCGTATGCATATTCAAAGAAAATCGTGGGTTCCGAGTAAGTATATGAGACCCCGGTGCAACCGGTTTTAATTGCATAATCGACGATTCTTACGGGACTAAGTTTTCGCCCGATGATATCGCTTTCATGGCTGATTTGCCAATTTTGGCAGAAGAGGCACCGAAAATTACATCCTACTGTTGCTACGGACATGACCATAGACCCAGGATGGAAATGCCATAATGGTTTTTTTTCAATAGGATCTGGATTGGCCGAGCAGGCGGTTCCATAGACGAGTGAATAAAGTTTGCCCGCATTGTTTTTCCGTACCTGGCAATATCCAAGCTTCCCTTCTGAAATAGTGCAACGGCGGCCACATAGGTGACAAGCTACCTTATTGTCATCCAATGTTGAATATAGCATGGCTTCATGCATTTTTGGAATCCTCCAGGGAAGATACAGGGGGAACCGCTTGTTGATGGAATAGAGATTGGGAAGGAGATGGTGAAACTCGTATCATTACAATGTGCATGCCTTGATAGGTTTTCCCATTAATCCAAGTAATGAAGATTAGTTTCAAATGCAAGAGCAGCACCTTAATAAGAGAGTTTTCCGTGACGGTTTCGATAGGTGAACTAGGTTGGCTAAAACCTATGAACTTGGTAAATTAACCGTTTCAGATCACGAAAGTAAGACTCTCACAGGGGCGTTTGGTCTTCAAGAAGAACAGTTTGATGATATTGTCAATACGGCTCGTGAGGCTTGGAACTATGAAGATACCGTCTCAGAAAGCGTTGAATTCTTAGTCAAAAAACTCAAAAATTCTGAATTGGTTCTTGGATTACTCATCTTAGGCCGGATTTGGGAAGAAAATAGTGTTGAGGAAGACGAAGACGACGAAGATGACGAAGACGCTGAGGAGTAATTGAGTATTCCTCTAATTCCCCCTTTTTCACCTCATTATTGGGGGAGAGCAGAAACGCTGCTAAAAGAACATGACTATTGTGCAATTTGCTTAAGACTCATTAAGAGGAAAGCAGAGCTACGAAAAGTGTGTGTGGGCAGTACAGAGTTTGTTGCCCACGGATTCTGTTTGAACAAGTTACGGCGGTTGGCGTGTGATATTGATGGAATGACTCGACCAATGCCCACGCTGTTACCTCCTTTGACCTTGAATGAATTTCTCCTTGCTAAGCGACCGAGTACAGCCGCAGAGATTTTGTGTTGTATTGCCTTCTTTTTTCAAGAGTCCAGTTCACCAGAGTGCTTACTCACCGTGGCCCTTGTAGAGGATACTTTACAATATTCACCTTTCAAAATCAATGATATCCCTAGAGTGTTGTTAACTGCAACGGATAGCTTGTCATATTTTCAACGGCAAGAAGTTAATAATCGTGAAGTTTTTATTTTAACCGAAAAGGGAAGGCGTGTTGTTAAACAGCTTCCTAAATGACTGGGATAAACTCAAGAAGAACTAGCAGGTTTTTAGTTTCATGTTGTAGTACGGTTTTGGATGTCTTTTCCACGATCGGTGACATTAACGATGAGCCAGTTGTCTTTGTTTTTGATGAAATGATAGTAAGTATAGTGGATTCCCACGCATTGCCCCATACTGAGCATCTGCCATTCTACTAAAGCGGAGGCAATCAGGTTATCGGGTTGAATATCGATGTGTTTGATACGATTGATGAAGAACGTGAGGGAGAACTCTGGGTTATCGTGTTTAGCTTGTTGTATGCTCTTAAACTGGTTTTTCAGAATGTCTTCAGTGGAGAACACATATAGCTCATTGTTTGAACCAAAGCTGAAGCGTCGTGCTTCCGGGTGCCATACTTTCAAGAAGAGGGCTTCATCGCCTGTTTCTTGAGCTTGATGGAAGAGGGTGAGGGTTTTGCGGAGTTTTTTAACTTCATGGCTAGATCTGGGCATCGTTATCACTCCTAGCATAAAGTGTTGCCCTGCTAGGTTCAGAGCCAACTTATGAATGTAAGGTCTTGTAGGACTGGCTAGGTGATCTTTGACGTTGGATTGGAAGGAATAGTAAGGAAGGTGAAATTCATAGATTATGTGATTCTTCGTTTCCGGTAAACTATCACGCTGGCAATGATTATGATTGTAACAATCCCTACTGCTGCTCCACCAAT